>QHOP01000331.1 GCA_003219345.1 Verrucomicrobiota bacterium | reverse complement strand
CTGCACTCCCACCGACGCGTGCAAGTCTCCCAAGGCGGACAAAATCCCGGACTTGGGCTTCACCAAAACCCTGTCCTGTCGGAAGTCTTCCAAAAGATTTTGCGCGGAGACGGAATCAGCCGAAGCCGAGGGCGCCGCACGATAGAACCGCTGCGGAAACCGGCCTGCCTGCAGCTCGACAAAATCGAAGTAACCGGCGCTGGAGACGGTGTTGGTGACAACGGGAGTCCAGGCGGAAAGATCGCTGCCCTCCTCCACGACGTAGGTCGCCCCGGGCGCCCCTGAAACGCGGAGGCGAATCCGGTCGGAACGCGCCGGATCGGTGCTGACCTGAACGCTGACCGGCGCCGGCGGATTGACTTGGCCTGATGCAATTGGTTGAACGAGGACTGCAGCCAATAACAATAAACTTGCAAACTCAACCGCCAATCTCGCGGGATGCGATTGTCTGGCCGCGGCCCGAGTTGCTACCCGCCGCCATACGCAACGTGTCTTCATAAACTCATCCGTCCTTTCTCAGTCTTAGAATTTCTGCGTTTCTGTTTTTCCTGCTCCAAAGCGGTTTCAAAAGTTGATTCATCCGGTCTTCATTTCTATCGCCCGCAGGGCGACTGGAAATCGAGCTACTATCCTGTTTAGCCGAACCGTTAAATGCTAACAGCCGGGTGAAAACCTGAAATTCCAAGGGGCGAAGACCCCACTGGTTTTAGGCAGTTTGCAGGACCAGCAGGCAGCAGCTATTTGCCACCGTTCTCAAAAACTGACCTGCCACTGACCTGCCCCGACAGCGCAAAGTCCTTGAAAATGTTCCTTGCCGAGCCAGGTTTAATCTGCCAGCAGAGGGGGAGTAGTTAGTTTGTCAGGATCAGTCGTCAAAATCGTGTCGGTTTGAGCAAAGAGAACAGCCATGAAAGCGAAGCAAACAAACACGCGTGTTATCCTGCAGGGTAGTCACAAAACACCGTTGAAGGGTGCAAAGTTGACCGGGAAACTCGATCCCGATGAACGCCTGGAAGTGACCGCGCGAGTGCGGCCGCGCGCGGCGTTGGCTGATTCGACTGAATTCGCTGCCCTGACTGGTTCGCCGCCGGCGCAGCGCCGGCATCTGAGCCGTGAGGAGTTCGCCGCTCGTTTCGGCGCGGACCCGGCGGACGTGGAGCGAATCGAACAGTTCGCGCATGAACACGACTTGGACGTGGTAAGCAGTCAGACTGGTCAGCGCACGGTTCGGTTGTCTGGAACTCTCAAAGCGATGCAGGCGGCGTTCGGTGTCAAACTGAAGGCAGCGGTATTTAACAAAGTCAAATTCCGTCATCGGTCCGGTGCGATCAGCGTGCCGAAGGATGTGGCGCCGCTCATTGAAGGCGTTTTCGGTTTGGACAATCGCCCCGTGGTCCGGGCGCACTTTCGCTTCAAACCGCTCCCAAAAGGCAAACGGCCGCGCGCGGGAAGCGCGCGGCCATTCACACCGGTCGAAGTGGCCAGCGTGTATAACTTCCCGGCGGGTGTGGACGGGAGCGGCCAGTGCATCGCCATCCTCGAATTTGGAGGTGGCTATCGCCGAGCAGACCTCAAAAAGTATTTCACTGGCCTCGGTGTTCCGATGCCCACGGTAACGACCGTTTCAGTGGACGGTGGCCATAACAGCCCCACGGGCGACCCGCAGAGCGCCGATGGCGAAGTCATGCTCGACATCGAAGTAGCTGGCGCCATCGCGCCAAAGGCGAAGCTGGCGGTTTATTTCGCACCGAACAGCGATGATAGTTTCCTTAATGCCTTGCGGGCGGCCGTCCACGATTCGACGCGCAAACCGTCGGTGATCTCGATCAGTTGGGGCGCGCCGGAACTAAGCTCGACGGAACAGAGCTTGAAGGACTACGACGCGGTGTGTCAGGAGGCGGCAGTGATGGGAGTCACCATCTGCTGCGCGGCTGGTGACCACGGCACAGACGACACGGAAAAACCTTCCAAAAGGGTTAACGTGGACTTCCCCGCGTCCAGCCCGCACGTGCTGGCGTGCGGGGAGGAGGCGTCAGCGAAGTGTTTCCGTTGCCGGCCTGGCAGACGAACGCCAACGTGCCCAGTTCGATGAATCCCGGCGGCAAACGCGGTCGCGGAGTGCCGGACGTGGCCGGCGACGCGGACAGCGACACCGGGTACATCATTCGAGTGGACGGAGCTGAGGGAGCGTCGGGCGGCACCAGCGCGGTGGCGCCGCTGTGGGCGGCGCTGATTGCGCTGGTCAACCAGGGTCTGGGCAAGCCCATCGGCTTCATCAATCCGTTGCTTTATCAGCCGCCCAATAACACAAACTGTTTTCACGACATCGTGGAGGGTGACAACGGGGCGTTCTCCTCTTCAAAAAAGTATAAGGCGCGCCCGGGCTGGGATGCTTGCACCGGTTGGGGCAGCCCGCGGGGCGCCCAGTTGCTCAAGGCATTGAGCGCCTGAAGGCGGCCTGCGTGACGACGCCTACCGCGCCGCGCGGATGTTTGGGAAAGTTGTTTGGCCTGCGAATCTCGGCGAACTCCAAGTCGGCATTCGCGTCTTCGCCAGCTCCCGGAAATCATCCTTGGCTATTTTATCCGGCTGTCGAAGTCGATCTTCACGTTGGCAGCGATGGAAGAGGATTTGCGAAGATCGGTTTCGTCGACGCTCGCGCTTGTTTTGCTTTGATACCGTGACCACCAGGCGGCTCGCGCCTCCGGTCCCCACTCCGACGCGCACGGGCTGGTGAGCAGCAGCGCACGCAGTTCGGCGACCGACTGCGGGCGAAGGTCCGGCTCCTTTTCCAGACACCGAAGAATGGTCGCTTCAAGTGCGGCACTTATCTGATTGGTGGTGCGCCGGCTTGGCGGAATCGGCGATGCGGAAACATGCTTGTTGTAAAGATCGCGGATGGATTCGGCGGCGAAGAGGTATTCGCCGGTCAACAGGTAATAGCCGAGCGCGCCAACCGAATAGATGTCGCTCCGTGGATCGCTGCGGGCAGAGTCGTCGATCGCTTCGAGCGGCATGAACAAAGGAGTCCCCTCCGCCCCGTTCCCACCGATCAGACGCGTAAGGTCGCGGCCGCCGTTGCGGTATTCGCGGACCAAACCAAAATCGAGCACCTTCACGCAGTCAGGCACGCCGCCGCGGTTGCAGAGGAAAATATTCGCCGGTTTGATGTCGCGATGCACCAAACCGAGGGCATGCGCCTCGGCCAGCGCATCGCAGATTTGCGTGAGGATGTGGACCACGCGGCCTTCGGGCTGCGGGCCAAATCGTGGGACCAGCTCGTGTAGATTCAGTCCGCGCAGAAATTCCATCGCGTAGTAGAAGATGCCTTCGGGCGTGTGGCCGTAGTCGTAAACCTGGATCGTGTTGGGATGAGTGAGTTGACAGGTCAGGCACACTTCGCGCTCGAAGCGTTGGATCGAATCCGGGTCGGCCCGGTCGGGCAGAAGGAGTTTGACGGCCGTATCGCGTCGCATCAGCGCGTGTCGCGCCCGGTAAACGACGCCCATGCCGCCTTCGCCAATTTTTTCCTCCAGCGTGTACTGGCCGAGTTGTTTCAACTTGAGTTCGGCTTCGCTGAGCCGCCGGCGCCAGACAACGTTGAGGTAGGAAAAGAGAAACATGCCGGTCGCGCAAAGCAACAGCAGGAGAAACAGAATTACGAAAAGCAGCTTGAGCACGCGCAACGGCTGGTAACCTTCGGTGGCGTCGATTTGCGTTGCGACACCGAAGCCGAGCTGAGGCAACCAGCGCCACGCGCCGACCACCGGCACCCCGCGGTAGTCCGGCGAAGGCTCGACATCCACTCCGCTTCCGCCGGCCACGGCATTGGCGACGATGTGTGTCAACGGCTGTGTCGCGGAAGCCGATTCTTCCGAGCCGGACTTTTTCGACAGAGCGTTTCCGGGAACCCTCAGGCGAAGGTTCAGAGCGGAACTTGCACCCGGACGGTCTTCAATGCGCCCCAGTTTCCTGAGCTGGTCGTCAAAGCGGCTTTTGGAAATCATCAGGCCGTGCTGGTCGAAGGCGTACGTCTCGCCTGATTTACCGGATCGGGCCACCGAAAGAATCCGCGTAAACTCGGCGTCCGGGTTGATGATGAGGGCCAGCGCGCCGCGCACGACGCCGTTGTTGTCACGAATAGGAGCCGCCACCTGCATCAGCGTGACATCGCCGCGCCGGAACCGCGCCAACTCGGGTGGCGACGGGCGGGCCCGGTTTGGAAAGTCGTTCGTTCCTTTTTCGCGGGGCGGGACTGGGCCATCCGGCGGTCTGCGGGATTCAACGTTTCGCGGCTGGCGCGTTCGAGGTCCTCCTTCCGCCGGGCGTTTGGGTTTGAACGGGGTGATGAGGACCGGCTGCCCGGAAGCAAATAGTTCGGAGAATTTGGCCAGGTGCTCCTCGTAAACCGGAAAGGTCCCCCGCAACCGGCCGCGCGTGGGACCTGCGACGACGACGAAATTCGTGCTGACCAGATGCGCGATTTCGTAGCCCGTTTTGTTCAGGCGCGGCCGGAGATAACTGCCCACCTCTTCCAACCCCGGCAGTTCCGACAGCTTCTTGGTGTCGCCATTCGCCTGCTCCAGCGCTTCGAAGATAGGGATCGCGAGGGCCCGCACGCGCGGTTCCTCCGCCAGCGTGGTGGCCAGCTTTTGCTGGTCCGCCGTCCAGATCTCCAATGCCGTCACGTTTGCATTGAGCGTGGCTGCCAAATCCTCTTTCAGTTCCTCTTCGATCGTCTGGCGCAGCCGGGCGTTGCCCCACCATCCGAAGATCGCCACCAGTCCCGCGATTGCCAGCGGAACGACCCAAATCGGTTGTCTTAAACGGCCGGTCATGTCGTGCTCACCCCGGTGGAGGAGACACTGGAGATGCCGACCGGGTTTCATCAACCTTGCATGAGCGGCACCATGTCCGACCTGGGCAGTCACTGGAACGACCTGGCGTTCTGGGCGCTCGATCTGCGCCATCCACTCACGATCGAGGCCAAAGGTCCACCGCCGAATCCTGAGATCGCGCCGGCTTCGATGAGCGCCACATATGAATACGGCGAGCGCGGCGACCTGCCTCCGGTGAAGGTCACCTGGTATCAGGGCACGGGGAAGCCGCCGCACTACACGGAAAAGAAAATACCGCAATGGGACAACGGCGTGCTGTTCGCCGGCGACAAAGGCATGTTGCTGGCGGATTACGGCAAACACCTCCTGCTGCCCGAGGGGGATTTCAAGGACTTCAAAGAGCCGGAACCGTTCATCCCCCGCGTGCGCGGCCATCACGAGGAGTGGATCGAAGCGTGCAAGACCGGCAAGCCGACCGGTTCCAACTTCGATTACGCCGCCGCTCTCACAATAGCAAAGCATCTCGGCAACGTGGCTTATCGCATGGCTCAAAAGCTTGAGTGGGACCCATTGAGTCTGCAGGCGAAGAACTGTCCGGAAGCGGATCGGCTCATGCGCAAACCGTATCGCAAAGGGTGGACGCTGTGAGTCAGGCTTCGTCCTGGCCTATCGCGCGATTCCGGTGTTCCGTCCAGGTGGAGCAGAGTTCCGTCAGCGTCCTGGATTTCAGGTGCTGCTCGGCGAGCGGGAAGACGATGCGTTCCTCTTTGTCGAAGTGTTTGCGTGACGAGACCACGGCGGCCAGGAGATGATGGCGCGCCTGTTTCAAGCTGCGGACCGTCTGCGCCCGTTTCAGATGGTCGTCAATCTCCTGGTGCTCCTGATGGAAGGTCTGGCGATGGCCGATCTGTTCCAGGCAATGCTCCAGCGGCTCGACCAGCAGTTGTTCTTCCGTATGCGAATGGGCCAGCAACAGCGCTTCGACCAAATGCGCCAACGACCTGACCTCCGCGACTGTCTTGAGCCTGGGCACGGTGCGCTCGGCGTAGTCGAACAAGTTGTGGAAAACGGCGTGTTCCGCCAGCAACGCTTCGGTAATTTTCATAGGAACGGTGTCAAATATGACGTTTCTGTCTTGCGAATCCTTCAGGAGCAATGACCTTGCCACTAACCGTTTTGCGGTTTTCTAAGAGCCTAGCGCCAAACCCGGATTTGGCGCGTTTAAGGGAATTCGGCGCTTCCACAGCACGTTTCAGAATCGGGCAGAAATAGTTTGTCGGATTTTCCGTTGAGCGGCCATTCTCGAATGAGACCAGCTATGGATGACATCGAATTGCTGCGGGAATACAGGGCATCGCGTTCGGAACAGGTGTTCGCCACGCTGGTGGCGCGGCATGTTGGCCTGGTCTATTCGGCGGCGCTACGGCAGGTGCGCGAACAGCATCTTGCGGAAGAGGTGACGCAAACGGTTTTTATCCGACTCGCGCAAAAAGCCCGGACATTTCGTGAGGGCGTCATCCTGTCCGGCTGGTTGTTCCGAACGACACGGTTTGTGGCGTCGGAAACCATGCGGACGGAAAATCGCCGGCGGCGCCGGGAACAGGAAGCTATGGAAACCCTCTACGAATCACAAGGTGACGCGCCTTGGGCGCGGATCGCGCCGTTGCTCGACGAAGCAATGGCCGGATTGAGCATAGCGGATCGTAACGCGGTGCTGCTCCGTTTCTTTGAGAAGAAAAATCTCAAGGAGATCGGCCACGCGCTGGGGACGAATGAGGACGCCGCCCAGAAGCGCATCACGCGCGCGCTGGAAAAACTTCGTTCCTTCTTCGAGCGGCGGGGCAAGGTGATTTCCGCATCGGTTCTGGCTGGGGCCCTGACCACCTCGGCGGTGCAGGCGGTCCCGACTGGTCTGGCGGCTTCTGTGACGGCGGCAGTGATGCTGTCAGGCGCGGCGGCGGGTTCAACTTTAACCTTTGGAGCTTTGAAATTTATGACAGGGATGAATCTGAAATCAGCAGTGGCGGTGAGTGTGTGCGCGGTGACAGCCGCCACAACGCTCGTCCTCGAATCGAAACAAGTCTCGAAACTGCGCGCGAAAAATCAGCTTCTGGCAGCGCAAATGGGCGAGCTGCAAAAGTCCCGCACGGATGAAGTGACTCTCGTTCAAGCGGGGAACGATGAGCTGGATCGGCTTCGACGCGAGGCGGCGGACGTTTACAAACTGCGTGGGGAAGTGGCGCAACTGCGGCGCGAGCGGACAGAATTGGCAAAGTTTGCGAAGGAGAATGTAAGGTTGCGGCAGCAGATCAAGCCGGGTGTTGCTGAGAAGTCTTCGGGAGAGTCGGAAGACATTGACGAGCGAAAGGAGGTCGAAAAGCAGGTTTTTATCGCTAAGTTGAATTACAACAAAGGCTGGCTACTGGCGTTCATGTTGTATGCGGAGGCTCATGAAGGTCGGATGCCAAAGGATTTTGCTGAGGCGCAGTCCTATCTACCGATTGAATTCAACAACCAGTATGATCCGGCTCAATTCGAGATCGTTTATCATGGGGTGCTGAGGGAGATTCAAAATCCGAACATGATTATCGTGATGAGGGAAAAGGAGCCGACGCAAGCCTTGGGTCCGCCAAGTCAGGTCACCTGGGCCAGAGCTTACGGATTTGCCGACGGGCATGCCGAAATTCACTCTGCACCAACGCCGGATGGATTCGCGAATTGGGAAAAGGAAAGAATGGTTTCGAGTCAGTGACGCGCCGCCGCTCGTCTTGGGTTTATTGAGTCTCGTGCAAACGGCAACCGGACTGCGCCGAAGGCGGAGCGCGGCGTTCACGCCGCTTCAGCGCGCGAAACAAAAGCAGGCCGGGCATTTCCAGCGTCCTCTCACTGCGGACGGTGAAGACTAAAGCCCGCGCCCCATTACTCATTCCACCAGCTTCGATAGAGGTGGACTGAATATTTTCCATTCTACTTAGGTGTCACCGTCGCCGGGAATCCCGGCAAGCGGAACGGACACAACGATGCACACGGGAAGATTACGATGAATAGGCTTCCATCCCCGCGCAGGTGCAAACCGGATTTCGGTCGCCATAGACGTTGTCAATGCGGCCAACGGCGGGCCAGAATTTGTGTTCCTTGAGCCACGGCGCCGGGAAGGCTGCCTGTTCGCGCGAGTACGGATGGTTCCAGTTTTCGGCGGCGATCATGTCCGCCGTGTGCGGCGCATTTTTCAACGGATTGTTCTGCTTGTCCATCTTGCCGGATTCGATGGCCATGAGTTCGCTGTGAATGGCAATCAGTGCGTCGCAGAACCGGTCGAGTTCGGCCTTCGATT
>QHOP01000092.1 GCA_003219345.1 Verrucomicrobiota bacterium | reverse complement strand
GGGCGTGCCGTATATCGTCGGCAACGAAGCCGCCGAGCGGTTCAGTTACTACGGCATGAACTCGATTCTCGTGCCGTTCATGACGCACTACATGCTGACTGCCAGTGGCATGCTTGACCTGATGAAAAAGGAACAAGCCGACGCCTGGTACCATTCGTTCGTTTTCTGTCTGTATTTCCTGCCGTTGATCGGGGCGTTTCTGGCAGACGCGGTCATTGGAAAATATCGCACCATTCTTATCCTCTCGATCGTCTATTGTTTCGGCCATTTGGCGCTGGCGATCAATCACACGCGCGCAGGGTTGGTCGTTGGCCTGGCGCTTATCGCCATTGGCGCAGGCGGTATCAAACCGTGTGTTTCAGTCAATGTCGGCGACCAATTCGGCGCTACCAATCAGCATTTGCTGACGCGCGTGTACAATTGGTTCTATTTTTCCATCAACTTTGGGTCGGCGTTTTCGACTCTACTTATCCCTTGGATGCTTGACCCCTACACCGCGCCGCCGAGACTGGCAGCGATTCTGCCCGCCTGGATCGTCGGAATCATCGAGAAATGCCACGGGCCGAACATCGCCTTCGGAACGCCAGGAGTCCTGATGTTTGTCGCGACGGTGATCTTCTGGCGCGGCAGGAAGAAATTCGTTCACCTCCCGCCAACGGGCGTGGCCAATTACGCGACGGAAGTACTCCGGAGAGAAAACCTGAAGGCCCTTGGCAATCTGCTCGTTCTCGTGCCGTTCGCCGCGATGTTTTGGGCCCTCTGGCAACAGAATTTTTCTTCGTGGGTCATCCAAGCGGAGAAAATGGACCGCCATTTGTTCAGCGTCGAATGGAAACCCGCGCAAATTCAAACTGTCAATCCTCTCTTCATTCTCATAATGCTGCCGCTCTTTTCCTATGTAGTTTATCCGGCCATCGACAGAGTGTTTCGCCTGACGCCCCTGAGAAAATTCGGCATCGGCCTGTTTGTCACCGCGGTCGCCTTTGCGATCGTTGGCTGGATTCAGACGCGCATCGATGCCGGGCAGACCCCACACGTCATCTGGCAAATCCTTGCCTTCGTCGTGCTCACCGCGGGAGAGGTGATGGTGTCCGTGACGCACCTGGAATTCGCTTACACGCAGGCTCCCAGGAAAATGAAGTCGCTCGTGATGTGTACATACCTGGGCGCGGTTTCGCTTGGCAACGCGTTCACCGCAGCGGTCAACTTCTTCATTCAAAATCCCGACGGCACTTTGAAATTGTCCGGAGCGGACTACTTCTACTTTTTCGTGAAGGTAATGGTGGCGACGGCCATCCTGTTCGTCATCGTGTCGCCGTTCTACAAAGGTAAGACCTACATCCAAGACGAAAGCGAGGCGCCCCCGACTTAATCGACGGTGCTCAGGAGCAGGGTGCCATCCCGCACGATAAGACCGGTCGGCGAGGGCTCCGACCGGAGCAGCAGAGTCGGCTGCGCTCCCCCTGACAAACGCACCGCTGATCCAACGGAACTGCGCCCTACTTTACCTGCGTCCGCGGAATCTTGAGTTTCTGCCCTGCTTTCAGCCGATTGAGATTCACGCCCGGATTGGCCTCGGCAATGTCGCTGGCGCTGATGCCGAGGTCCTGGGCGATTTTGGCGGCGGAATCGCCGTTCGATACCGTGATGATGAGCGGCGGGAGCGACTGCGGCGCGGAGTCGGTCGCAATCGGCGGAGGCGCCGGCCTGATTTCTACCACCGGCGCACTCTTCGGCTCAACCGTCGCCGGCGGTTTCGATTCGTTCGCGGGCGCGGCCTTTGTCAATGCAAGGTCCGTGTAGAGCAAATATTTCTGTCGCCTTCGGCGAAACGCTTCTTCGCCCGGCGTCCACGACTCCACGACTTCCGCCGCCGACTTCCCGGCCTTCAACTGCCTGCGAATGTCGTCCGTGCCGCTGACCTTGTCGAACATCTGGAAATTTCTCTTCCGCTTGACCGCCTCGGCGAACAAGTCGCGTCCGCTGGCCTGCTCGAGGCCGTCGAGCAGGTAGAAATTGATGGCCACGAGCGGGGCGTGAACCGGGTCGTTGACCTTCAACAACACGCCGTGGAGCCGCTGGCCTTCATGCGTGACGCTGAACGTCGGAAAACTTACGCCGCCCAATCCGAAACCCTTCATCGCCGCGCTCATCCTGGCCGCATCCAGCCACGGCGCGATGACGCATTCGAAGGGGCGCTTCAGCTTCGTGCCGACGCTCGCTCCGCTGCCGCCGGCCAGTTCGCCGAACAATCCGGTCGCCGCGTAGTAAAGCGGCGAATCGCCGCGCGGCACGTTCGGCGAAGTCGGCGTCCAACGCAGGCCGGTGTCGCGCCAGACCATCGAGCGGCGCCAGCCGTTCATGGGAATGACCGTGAGCCGGCACGGTTTCCTGATCCAACCCTCGCCGTTGATCATTTGCGCCAGTTCGCCACAGGTCATTCCGTAAGCGTAAGGGATGTTCCATTGCCCGACGAACGAGCGGAATTTATTTTCCACCATCGGCCCCTCGACTCGCTCGCCGCCGAGAGGATTAGGACGATCCAGGACGCAGAACTCGACGCCTGCCTCCGCGCACGCCTCCATCGCCAGTCCCATCGTGCTGATGAACGTGTAGGAACGCACGCCGGTGTCCTGCAAATCATACACCAGCGCGTCGAGGCCGCGCAGCATCGCGGGCGTCGGCTTACGGGTCGCGCCGTAGAGCGAATGGACCGGCAGCCCGGTGCGCTTGTCCGTCCGCTCCCCGATCAACTCGCCCGCCTTCACATCGCCGTAAACGCCGTGCTCCGGCCCGAACAAAGCAACGAGCTTCACGCCCGGCGCGCGCCGTAACAGGTCAATCGTGGACTCGCCGCTGTGATTGACGCCGGACGGATTGGTGATCAACCCGACGCGTTTTCCCTGCAACTCCCTGAACCCATTCGCGGCGAGCACGTCGCTGCCGAGTTGCACTTGCGCCGATGCGACTGGCACCAGCGGCAAAACTGCCACGAGCAAGATCAAACGTATCAAAGCTTGCATGGGAGGAGAGTAAGCGGAATTGGCGAACGAGCCAAATTTTTAATCCGCGCTCCCCGGGCAACCGAGCGCTGCGAGGACACTCTCCGTGAACCGGGTGGGGCGAAGACTCTGTCGAGCCCTAATTTCTCTCGTTGGGAGATCAGGGCTCGACGGAGTCTCGCCCCACCGTTCACGGTTCTCATGCGTGCGCGAAATTGAAAGGAGGCTTTCCATGAACCGTATCCCCCTCATCCCGTCTTTCTCCCCCAGTGGGGGAGAAGGTGCCCGGAGGGCGGTTGAGGGGGATTCCGACTGGTTCATGGCCCCGATTCGCGTCCAAATTTTGGAGGTTCTCCCTACCCATGAACCATAAACTTCGTAGCAGCCGACGTAAGGAGGCTCATTCTATTTCGAGCGGAGGAAGTTGGAGCCTCCTTACGTCGGCTGCTACGAATTCACGAGTTTTCAAAGGCCTGCCAGCTTGGTTGGGCCATTGTTTGGCCGCGCGCCTGTCGCTGCGTTTGCCGTGACACGCGCACCCCCCGCCGCTAAGTTCCGCCCATGTCGCAACGCACGTTGACGCTGGGCCATTCACCCGATGCGGATGATGCTTTCATGTTTTACGGGCTGGCGAAGGGACTGATCCCTACGCACGGCTTCTGTTTCGAGCATATCCTGCAGGACATCCAGACGCTCAACGAACGGGCCACGCGCGGCGAACTCGACATTTCCGCCATCAGCATCCACGCCTACGCTTATGTGAGCGGCCAATACGCGCTGCTGCCCAGCGGTGCGAGCATGGGCGACGGCTACGGCCCGATGCTCGTTGCGAAGCAGAAGTTCACGAGGGACGAGATCGCGCGCAAGAAAATCGCCGTGCCGGGCACGATGACCAGCGCGTTTCTGGCGTTGCAACTCTGGCTCAATGAAACGCCGAACGCGGAACGCGGAATGCGGAATTCAGAACACGGAACCCCGGACTCCACACTCCGCACTCCGCGCTTGAATTGCGTCGTCGTGCCGTTCGAGCGGATTTTCCAGGCCGTCCGCTCCGGCCAGGCGGACGTGGGTCTCATCATTCACGAAGGCCAGCTCACGTATCAAAACGAGGGACTGGTTTGCTGCGAAGACCTCGGCGCCTGGTGGGGACGCGAGAATGACAGCCTTCCCCTGCCCCTCGGCGGCAACGTGATTCACAAACGGTTCGACCTGGCGACGCGCAAAATCATTTCGGACATTCTCACGGCCAGCATCCGCCACAGCCTCGATCATCGCGCCGAGGCGGTGCAGCACGCATTGCAATTCGCCCGCAACATCGGCCGCGACCTCGCCGACAAATTTGTCGGCATGTACGTGAACCACTGGACGCTCGATTACGGAGAGAAAGGGCGCGAGTCGATCCGGCGGTTCCTTGGCCGGGCTTACGAGCGCGGATTGATCCCGCACCGGCAGGAACTGGAGTTTGTGACGTGAGACGAAACTCCGAAGGCCGAATGTCGAAGGCCGAAGGAATGCCGAAACCCGACCAAGAAAGAGAACCGTTTCTCGAAGGGACTTTGATCTTCGTCATTCGGAATTCGGATTTGATCAGCGGTTTGTCGCAACGGTAATCGTAAAAAATCGGGCGCGAATGCTTCACCATTGCCCAGCCGCCAATGTCCTGTCATACCTCTCGCGCATGAAATACCGACGCTTTGGCCGCACGGAACTCCAGATGCCCGTCATTTCCTGCGGCGGGATGCGGTACCAGTTCAAGTGGCAGGACGTTGATCCGAACGAAGTTCCCCGCCAAAACCAGGAAAATCTTGAAGCGATTATCCGCCACGCGGTTGAACTGGGCATCAATCACTTTGAAACGGCCCGCGGCTACGGCTCGTCCGAAATGCAACTCGGCAACATCCTGCCGGCGCTACCGCGAGACAAAATCATCGTACAAACCAAGATCGCGCCGCATAAAAAACCGAAGGATTTTCTAAAGGCTTTCGGGAAGTCACTGAACTACCTGCGGCTTGACTATGTTGACCTCCTCGCGCTGCACGGCGTCAACCATCGGCAGTTTCTGGAATGGTCGCTGAAGAAGAACGGCTGCCTGGCCGCCGCGCGCCAGTTGCAGCGCGGCGGTTTCATCCGCCACATCGGTTTCTCCACCCACGCGACCACCGACATCATTCTCGAGCTGGTGAACAGCGGCGAATTCGATTACCTGAATGTTCACTGGTATTTCGTCAACGACCTGAACTGGCCGGCCATTGAAGCGGCGCACCGGCGCGACATGGGCGTCTTCATCATCAGCCCGAATGACAAGGGTGGAAAACTTTATTCCCCGCCGAAGAAGCTGGTAGATTTGTGTGGCCCGCTGACGCCGATGCAGTTCAACGACCTTTATTGCCTCGCGCGGCAGGAGGTGCATACTCTCAGTTGCGGCGCGGCGCGGCCGAGTGACTTCGACGAACACGTCCATGCGCTCGAGTACTACGACAGATTGTCCGAAACGGTTGCGCCGATTGAAAAGCGTTTGCGTGATGAGATGGAGCGGATGCTCGGCGCGGACTGGTGCCAGCGCTGGTTTGAAGGCTTGCCGCACTACATCGATGTGCCCGGCGAAATCAACATCAGCGAAATACTGCGGCTGTGGATGCACGCGAAGTCGCTGGACCTCGTCCACTGGGCGAAGATGCGCTACAACCTGCTTGGCCAGGGCGACCATTGGTTCCCCGGTGAAAACGCGGCGAAGGCGGAGCAGTACGATTTGCGGGCCGCGCTGGCCAAAAGTCCTTTGGCGGAACGGATTCAAAACGTCCTTCAGGAAGCCCATGAAATGCTGTCCGACGCCCCGCAGAAGCGGTTAAGCCAGAGTTGAGTTTACTTTAGATTTGCCGTAGGGGGCGGTTCGCGGAACAATATTCTCATGCGCGGACGAGTGTTGCTTTGGATTTCGCTCAGCCTGAACCTGGCGATGGCGGCGGTCTGGGTGTACTTTCCGCGCGTCGGCACGGACAGCTACGACGCGCTGGCAGTCATGCCGCCGACAGCAAATCCGGGCAAGGTTTACAAAACCAACGTGGTCGTTCGCCGACAGAATTTCACCTGGAACGAAATCGAGTCCCGCGATTACCCGGCCTACATCGCCAATCTACGCGCGATCGGATGCCCGGAGGCGACCATTCGTGACATCATTGTGGCGGAAGTGAATCAACTGTTCGCCCGCCGTCGCGCCACGGAAGTGGTGACCGCCGAACAGCAGTGGTGGCGCTCCGAGCCCAACCCCGACGTAACGCAGGCCGCCTCTGACAAACTCAATTCACTGGAAGAGGAGCGTCGCGCGCTGTTGACCACGTTGCTTGGGCCACAGTGGGAATCGAGTTACTACCCGTATCCCGAACATCCGAACACCCTGCCGCTGGATGGGCCGGCTTTGGGTTCACTTCCGCCGGAGACGAAACAAGCGGTGCGCGACATCGAGGGTCGCGCGGCGGAGCGCCGCCAGGCCTACCTCGATGCCGTTCAAAAGGGCGGCAAACAGCCCGATCCAGTCGAACTCGCCAGGTTGCGGCAGCAAACGCGAGCCGAGCTGGGGGAGGTGCTCAACCCGGAACAACTGGAGGAATACCTGTTGCGCTACTCGGGCAGCGCAACCGCCCTGCGCAGCGAATTGCACGGAATCAATCTGACACCGGATCAATTTCGTGCGCTCTTTCGCCAAACCGATGCGCTGGATCAACAACTCCACCTCCTGGCCGGCGCCACCGACGCGGCGAGCCTGGCGCAACGACGGGAATGGGAAAAGCAGCGAAGTGACGCGCTGCAGCAGGCTTTGGGACCGGATGTTTACAAGCAATACAGCCTGCTGCAGGATCCGCTCTATCGCGATGTGCAAGCGGCGGCCGAGCAATCGGGCGCGCCTGCCGATAAGATTCTTCCGCTTTACGAAATCAACCGTGCCACCGAGCAGGAAAAGCAGACTGTCCGCAACGATGCCACCCTGACCGCCGAGCAAAAGGCGCAGAAGCTGGAAACCGTCCAGACGGCGCAGCAAAATGCCTTGCGCAATCTGCTCGGCGAGGAGATGTATCAGCGTTTCTTGCAGCAGAATACCAAACCATGAGTCCACCCGTCTCACGAACCAACGAGGAAGGCGCGCCGGCGGAACAGAAACCGAGCGGCGCCGGTCGGGCGCGCATCCTGTTGGTCGATGACGATCCAGTCAACCAGATGGTTGCGCTCGGCTTGCTTCGCCGCCACGGCTGGCAAGCCGTCGCCGCCGCCAATGGCAAGGAGGCGCTGCAAATTCTGGCCAAACAAAGTTTCGACCTGATCCTGATGGACTTGCAGATGCCGGAGATGGACGGATACCAAACCGCTTCCGTCATCCGCCAGATCGAAGCGCAATCCTCCTCCGCTTCAAGCGCACGCGAAACCACCGACGCTGTCGGAGAACGGACCAACCAGCGCGGCGGACGCGTTCCAATCATAGCCCTGACCACGGCCTCACAACCGGGCGTGCGCGAAAAGTGTCTGGCTGCCGGAATGGATGATTACCTGACCAAGCCGGTTAGTCCCGCTGACCTTTTCGCGGCAGTTGAAAAGTACCTCGGGAGCAATCAGAGATGATCGGCTCAACGAGAACACTCGGCATCCAAGATTTTTTTGACCGCAATGAACTCCTGCTGTAGTTGGGCAACCAGCCTCTTCGCGGACGAGAGGGTTCCCTGCCGGGCTATCAACTCCAGTTCCTTGCACCAGGCGGCCATTTGCTCGGCGCCGAGGTTGCCGCAACTGCCCTTGAGCGTGTGGGCGGTGTCCTTCAGTCCTTCCGCATTCTTTTCTTCGCAGGCGGTCTTCAACGCCTGCAAATAGGGAGGGGTCTGTTCGGTGAACAAGCCAATGATTTCGGCCACCGGATCAGGTTGACCGGGGGTGCGCAACTCGCGCAGTCGCTCCAGCGAATTGAGGTTCACGGTCGCATAGGGCTGGGGCATTTCGGGCAATGACGGCGACGGCAAAAGGACCAGCGCGCTGTGCTCCAGAACGGCTTCCAATTCTTCGACGCGCACCGGCTTGGTGATGAAGTCGTTCATGCCGGCGTCGAGACATTTTTCGCGGTCCCCTTCCATCGCGTTGGCGGTCATGGCCACTATGCGGAGAGGCGGCAGCCGCTTTTCTCTTTCGCCTTGTCGAATCCGTCTCGTGGCTTCGTAGCCGTCCATCTCGGGCATCTGGCAATCCATAAGGATGACGTCATAAGGAATCTGCTCGAGCGTGGCGAGCACCTCCAGGCCGTTCGCGACAACGTCTGCGGTATAACCGAGTCTGCGCAATTGTTGCAGCGCGACTTTTTGGTTTATGGAATTGTCCTCGGCTACCAGAACGCGCAGATGCTTGGGTGGAGCCGCCTGTTCCAGGGTTGAAAGGAGCTCTTCACCTTCGACTGAACGAGCCGCCTTCTGGCCGGTCAGAACATGGATCAACCCGTTGTAAAGTTGCGATTGTTTCAGCGGTTTGATGAGACATTCGTCAACGCCGTATTCGCGAGCTTCAGCATCGCTCAAGTGCCGTGCTACGGACGTTGCCAGGATGACTTTGGGCCTGGGAATATCTGGATCCGCCCTGATGGCGCGCGTCAGCATCAGGCCATCCATCTCGGGCATTCGCAGGTCGGTAATGACCAGATCGAAAGGTTTGCCTTCCGTGGCCGCCTGGCGCAGCGCGCGCAGCGCTTCGGATCCGCTGCTGACGCATTCGCTGTTGAGCCGCCAGGACCGGAGGTAATGCTGCAGCACTTTGCGGTTGGTCTGGTTGTCGTCCACGACCAAAATCCGCTGTTGCGCAAACAGGTCCTCCCTTGGCACCAAAGCCGTGCCGTCCCGGGGCTGCTTCTGCACGGTGACGGTGAACCAGAACGTCGAGCCTCGCCCAACGGCGCTTTCCACACCGATGCTGCCGCGCATCATTTCGACAAGGTGTCTGGAAATCGCCAGGCCCAATCCCGTGCCGCCGTATTTGCGGGTGGTGGAACTGTCGGCTTGGATGAACGGTTGAAAAAGTGTCTGCTGCACTTCGGGCGAGATGCCCAGACCGGTATCCTGGATGAGGAAGCGAAGCGTGATTTCGCTTTCAGATTCATCCACTTTTTCAATCTGGAGAAGAACTTCGCCTCGTTCGGTGAATTTGACTGCATTGCCGAGCAGATTAAGAAGCACCTGCCTCAGGCGGCCCGGATCACCGCGCAACCGCCTCGGAAGCTCCGCGGGCAGCCAACACACCAGTTCGATGTCCTTGCTGCGCACCTGCTCCGCCAGCAAGTCCTGCGTGCTTTCAACGAGTTCACGAAGGTGGAAGTCCAGGGTTTCAAAAGTCAGTTTGCCGGATTCGATCTTCGAGAAGTCCAGAATCTCGTTGATGATGGTCAGCAGCGACTCGGCGCTGGTGCGGATGGTTTCGCCAAAGTCCCGTTGTTCCGGCGTCAGGTGTGTGTCCAGCAAAAGACCGGTCATGCCGATGATGCCGTTCATCGGCGTGCGAATTTCATGGCTCATGTTGGCGAGAAACTCGCTCTTGGCGCGGTTGGCTGCCTCGGCCGCTTCTTTGGCGCTGATCAATTCGCGCTCAGCGCGTTTGCGCGCCGTGATGTCCGTGCAGGCGCCGACAAATTTGATGACGTTTTTGCCATCCTCATCGTCGTAAATGGGCCGGCCACGATCAGCCCAGTAAAGCCATGAGCCGTCCTTGCGCTGGACGCGGTATTCGACCAGGAACACTTCGCCTGTGTCGTACGACTTTCGATAAACAGATTTCACCCGCTCGGAATCCTCGGGATGAATTCGCCCCTCCCACGCCTCCCTGCTGCGCGGGAATTCCAGGTCGTTGTAGCCAAGCAACTTGTCGATTCTTCCGAACCAATCGAGCTTTCCGTTATCCGGCCGGTAAGAGTAGAGCAGGTCGCTGGCGCTCAGCGCCATGAGCCGATAAAGCGCTTGCGATTGAAACAGAGCCCGCTCCGCCCGTTTTCGCTCCACGATCTCCTGCTGCAATTCGGAGGTGCGTCCGGCAACGCGCTTCTCCAGCTCGTCGCGCGCCTCCTGCAGGGCACCATCGCGTTGCTGAATCTGCTCAAGCATTTCGTTGAAGCGGTCAATCAGCCGGCCCAGTTCGTCCTCACCCTGTTTGCTCGCGCGGACGGAGTAGTTCTTTTCGCCGGCCACGGCGCTGGCCGTCCGTTCCAGTTGCAAAATAGGATTGGAGATGACGCGCTGAAGCTTGGTGGACAGGAAGAACACCACCAGTGCCGAGACGAACAGGACGACAAGAACAATCGCCGTATAAAGGTGGAGGCGAATATACAATTCCTGCAAATCGGACTGAATGAAAACCGTGCCCATCTGACGGTCTTCGACAACAATGGTGTGAAAAAGCAGCAGCGAATCGCTGGTGAACCGGTGGCCATCCGGTTCAACCGGAGGCGGCACAGCCTTCGCAGGGTTGCCATCGCGCGCATACCTGGCAAAGGGCCTCCCGTTTTTGTCGTAGATGCAAGCGCCAACGACATGCGCATCGGTGTTGAGCGAGGAAAGAATGTCGCCGGCGGTCTTCTGGTCGTTAAACAACAAGGAGGAATAGGCATTGGCTCCAATGACGTCAGCGAGGCTGAAAAGCGTCCGGACCATCGTCCTCCGCTGCGCCAACACCTCGTAACTGACGAAGGCGGCGCAAGCCAGGAACAAGGCCACCACACTGGCGAGCATGATGATCCAGGTCAGCTTGCGTTTGATTGGCAGGTCTTGAAACTTGCGCATACGACTACTTCTCCGCGTCGATTTCCTCCCGAATAATAGTGCCTAGCCGCAAAAGCTGCGAACTGATTTTCATCCCCGCCCGCTCGGCGGCGCTCAGGTTGATCTTGAAGCGCATTTTGTTGTTCTCCTTGTAAAAATTGATGATTCCGCCCCGTTCGGCGAAGCGGTCAATGTCGCTCACGGTCAAAATGCCGCCTTTTTGTGCCGCCAGAAAAATTTCCGGCAAACGCGCCGCCTCCGATGCGCAGACGAACAGTACGTGGCACCCGCGCATTTCGCCAATCTGTTTGAACCGCTTGAGTTCGAAGGAACGGCCGTGAACGACCTTGCCTTTGATCGCCTGATCCAACGCGCCGCCGAACGGGTCTTCGCCAAGCACGCCGATAACAATCGGCGCGTCCGCTGATATGAAGCTGTTGCTCGGCCACTCGATGAATTGAGTAAAGTTGAACAAATAGGCGGCCTTGAGCGAATACTCCGGCGCTCTCACCACTTGCGCGGACGCGGGCGTCGCCCGGAAAACGAAAGACATCCCCAGGATCAGCACCCAAACGGTGCGACCAGCGCGAATTGTCCAGCGATCCGCTGCTCCATTGCGCCACCTTGCCGCAGGCGGAATCAGTAGCGCCATGTGACCTTTCCATACACGCCGTGTTGCACCTCCGTTCTTTCAGTCGGAATGAACAGGGACTGAAATTCGGGGTGCCGATCGTCCATAAGGTTTTGGCCAACGATCGCCACCTCGAAGTCCTTGAGCGGCCGCCAGGCGAGGCGAACATCAACGACAACGTAGCTGGAAATCTGGAAACCCGGCAAGCTCTCGACGTAACGAACAGCGCAATCGAGCTCGAGGTGGTGGGGCAAATCCATCGAAGAACGCAGACTGAACTGGTGGTGCGGGTTCCGGCCTTCATCGAGTTCGCTCGTGGTGTCCCCGCTGCCGGCATCGCGGTGAAGTTGATTTTGAAGGAACGTATAGCCTGCCTGGAGACGCCACGAGTCCGTGACCTGCCAGCTCGGCGCAAACTCAATGCCGTAGGTTTCGCCGTGAAGTTTGTTGCCCGCGGTTGCCGTCACGGTAAATGGCGGGCCGGGCAGAACGGCTCCGGGCTCCAAACTGCGAAGATGATCGTAATCGTGATAGAACGCCGCAACATCCAGTGAAACGCGAGCAATCGGTCGCCAACGGTATCCCAGCTCCCAGGCAAGCAATTCTTCGGAATCAAAATCGCGATTGCCTTGGAGCAACACCTGAACACCCGGGGTCGAGGTCACTTGCCGCAGTTGGATGTCGTCCTCGGCCAGTGAAGGCGTGCGCACTGCGCGCGAAATCGAAGCCCACACCGTCTGCCGGTCCGTCGGGGTCCACGAAAACCGTCCGCTGGGCTGATATTCAAAACCGGTGAAATCGTTGTGCTCGAACTTGGAGCCCAGCGTCAGGCGCAGCCGGTTCTGCACCAGCGCGATTTCATCCTGCGCAAACAAACTGAACAATTGGATGGTGCGCTGGTCGGGATTAAAGGTGACCGTGTAGCTGTTGTCGAGTTCGTCGGCGGAGAGACGGTAACCGGCGCCCCAAACAATGTCCTGCCGTTCGCCCAGGAGGAAACGGTGCTGCAGGTCAACGTCAAACGTGTCGCGGTCCTCGTTCAAAACAGGTCCATCGCGCACGGTCCGGTCATAATAAACCTGCAATTTCAAATCCGAACGTTCGGAGAACGCGTGAGACCATCGTCCGAGCACATTGCCGCCGCTGATATTCAGGTGGCTTTGGTTTGTCTGCGCGAAGGGA
>QHOP01000091.1 GCA_003219345.1 Verrucomicrobiota bacterium | reverse complement strand
GCCGAGCCGGTGTGGGCATGTTGCGAAAGACTGTCGGCACGGCTGCGCTGAGCGAACGAACGCCCGCGCGCCTCAAACTGAAATCCATCCTTGTGCCTATCGACTTTTCCGAGCCCGCCGGGAAAGCGCTCCGTTATGCGCTGCCGTTCGCCGAGCAGTTTGGCGCGAAAATTACTTTGCTTCACGTCGTCGAACCGATCGCTACGCCGGACTTCGCCAATTTTCCTTTGCTCACGGAGAACGACAGGGTTGCCAGGGTCTTCCGGACAAAGCTCGATTTGCTTTGCAAACGCGAGGCGATCAAACCGCGTCTGATCGAGAAAACGCTGGTTCGGTTCGGAAAACCATTCCAGGAGATCTGCGACGCAGCGCGCGGGTTGAAGGTGGACCTGATTGTTATTTCCACTCATGGCTACACGGGCCTGAAGCACGCGGTGCTGGGCAGCACAGCCGAACGCGTCGTCCGCCATGCGCCCTGTCCGGTGCTCGTCGTGCGCGAACAGGAACATGAATTTGTCTGACACAGAAACGCTCCCAAGTCAGGTGGCGAATATGACTGCGACAATTAACAGCAACCCTTCGAGGGCCGGAACGCACACGCGCTTGGCGTTAGGGCGCGGTGCTGTGAAGGCCGCGCTCCCTCCCGCCCTAAAGATCAACAAGATCCTTCTGCCAACTGATTTTTCCGCGCCATCGCAAAAGGCATTGCGCTACGCGAAGTCTTTCGCTCGGCGATTCGGCGCCCGGCTCGTGTTGTTGCACGTTGTCGAGTCGGTCCCTTACACCGCGGACTTTGGGTACGGCCCCGTTGTTCGCACGGAACCTGATCCACTCCTCTTGAAGCGGAGCCAGGCGCACCTCGACGCCATCGCACGGCGGCAGCTCGATTCGAAATGCCGGTGCGATACATTGGTTCGCAGCGGCGTCGCATTCGACGAAATCGCAAAGGTCGCGAAAGAACTCGAGGTGGATCTGATCATCCTCGCCACTCGCGGCTATACCGCGCTGGACCATGCCCCATTGGGCAGCACGGTAGAACGCGTCGTCCGCCACGCGCCTTGCCCGGTTTTGATGGTGCCGGAGAACGAACCCGAATTCATTGGGCAATCCCTCAACTCACCGGGGTCCCTAAGACAATTCAACGGAAAAACGGAAACAGCGGTTTGTCCAACCAACCACGGTCAACTAAAAAGGAACTTATGAAAATCAAACCTGCAACTAAACGCGGCCAGGTAATCGTCGAGCTGAATCGCAAGGACGAGTCCATCCTTGGCACCAGCCAGAACACCTACAACAAACCGACTCCGTTTAGCTTGAAAGACATTCTGGTGCCGATTGACTTTTCGGACTGCTCGAAAAAGGCGCTGCGATACGCCGTTCCGTTCGCCAAACAGTTCGGCGCAACAATCACGCTGTTGCACGTCGTGCATGTCAACTACTCTGCCGGCCCGGAGTTCGGCGCTATAGACTTTCCGCTCATCGAAGCCGATTTGCGGAAAAGCGCGGAAAAGCAACTCGGTCAGCTCGCGGCGACAGAAATTCAACAACAGGCCGTCGCCCAGACGCTCGTCCGGATCGGTCAGGAAGTAGTGGAGATCGTTGATTGCGCCAAAAAGCTGGAGAGCGACCTCATCATTATCTCCACGCACGGTCGCACGGGCTTGAAACATGTCTTCATGGGGAGCGTGGCTGAAAATGTTATCCGCCGCGCAACATGTCCGGTACTCGTCGTGCGCGAGCAGGAACACGAGTTTATCGGAAACTAAGGCAGCCCGCAGATCGGGTTAAGCGATTACCTATGACTTCAAACGAAATTATTATCGAACCCAGGCGCGCGCAGTCCGCGAAGCTTTGCGTGCCGGAAACTGCCTTCGGTTGCCCGCGCGACTTTCTGGACAACCAATTTGTTTACGTGGTCATCTCGCCGCGCGCCCGCGGTCTTTCCGTGGGCATAAACCTGAACCCTGACAATGGGTGCAACTTCGACTGCGCATACTGCGAGGTCAATCGCGGCCTGCCACCGGCGGTAAATCATCTGGATGTGGACGTGATGGCGACGGAACTGACCGACACACTCGCGCTCGTACGTTCAGGCGGATTGCGCGAACGGCCCTGCTACCGAAACACGCCGGGAGAACTGCTCGAACTCCGCCACGTTGCGCTCAGCGGCGACGGCGAGCCAACGCTTTGCGCGGATTTCATGGAAGCCGTCCAGGCCGTGATGCACGTGCGCGCGCGCGGGCAGTCTCCGTTTTTCAAGATTGTGCTCCTCACGAACGCCAGCGGGCTTGATTTGCCTGCCGTGCAATATGGCCTGAAATTTTTCACCAGCCGCGATGAAATCTGGGCGAAACTTGACGCCGGCACACAGGCATACATGGACAAGATCAATCGCGCACAAGTGTCGCTGGAAAAAATCCTGGCCAACATTCTGTTGACCGCCCGCAAGCGTGCGGTTGTGATCCAAAGCCTTTTTCCGAGCATCAACGGCCAGGAACCGCCGCCCGAAGAAATCGAAGCCTACGCGCAACGGTTGAAGGAACTGAAAGACGCGGGCGCGCAGATTTCGCTGGTGCAAATCTACTCCGCGACGCGGCCCACGGCGCATTCCGAATGCGGCCATCTGCCTCTCAAAACTTTGTCACGTATCGCCAGATGCGTGCGCGAGGTCACCGGATTGAAAGCGGAGGTTTTTTGACATGGAAGGAGTCGTCGCAAGAAATGTTGCGCGTTTGCCAATTCACGCGCAGCGCGCAGACCGGGACTGAGGCAGTTTCTTGTCAAGTTGATGAATGAATCATCAACTGAAGCGAATTGAACTATGACAAGAATACCGAAAGCGTTATTGGCCGTTTCTCTGACCGCATTTGCTGTCGGGAGCGTGGTGACGTTTGGCAGCTCCGAAATTCCAGTCGGTTGGACAGTGGCGATGCCGGTCGGCGCCATTTTCTTTGGATTGTTCCTCCTGACTTTCATGCTCCAAAAGGAAGTCGCCAGCTTCGACGAAGAGGAACGTGCGCGACTGGGATTGGCCGAGCGCTATGCTGTGAGGCCTGCGAATCCCGCGGCAATCGCCGTCACCGCCACAGCCACGAATCTCACGCCGGCGCATTCGCACTAAGTGGTCATGAAGAACAGCGAGGTGAGCGACCAGTGCGCTCTTTGTCCATTGAACCGCGTGCGCGCCGGTTTGGCGGTGCGGATCAAAAAAGTGTGCGCGTCGTCCGAGGTGAGCCGGCGGCTGCGGGAAATCAGCTTCTGCGAAGACCAGGTCGTCAAGCTGCTCACCAGCCAGACCAACATCATCTGTCTGGTCTGCAACGCGCGCCTCGCCATCAGCGCGCAACTGGCTCAGACCATTTTGGTCGAACCTGTGCGCGCGTAGTGCGCTCTACCGGCCGACGATGGCGCCGAATTCGGTGTCGATGAACGCCTGCATGGTCTCGGTGCGCACGTTGCCGAGCGTCGCGAGTTCGGTTAGACAACGCAACGCCTTCTGCTCGTCGTCAGCGCGGAGAATGAGCGCGCCGTCGTAAGCGCCGACTGTCCAATACTGGCCTTCGATTTTCACGCCTGCCTTCTCAGCGGCGTTGCGGAAAGCCGCGGCGCGGGCGGTGGACTGCTTGAGGTTCTTGGCGCCTTGTTCGGAGAACTTAATCAGGCTGAGGTAACGGGGCATACGGGACCTTTCTCTTTATTGGTTTTGTTTTACTGCAAAGATACGCCTCCTCCGGCTTGAAGCGCATTCTCTATGGTGTTCTTGCATTGAGCGACCGGAACTTCGACGCAAACGAGGCGGTCGTCTTTAAAAGCGCGCGGGCCCGTTTTCCACGGACGGTTAGATTTCGCTTCCTTCGTGCCGCTCGTTCCAACTGGTGATGAGAAACCAGTCCGGATTCGCGGCGACCGCTTCCTCCACAGCGCGCTATAGGTCTGCCCGAATGTGGATGGGATGCGCGTCCTCGGTGAAGTTATAGGACTCCCGCGCTTCGATCTGTCGGTCACTCGTATGGGCTCTTCTGAGGGATGCCTCTTGGTCCTTCTGGATCGGGCGGCTGGGTGCGAAGGAATTTGACTTCTTCCGGTTTGACCTCAAGTCCCGCGTTTCCGAATGAGTTGTAAACGAAGGTCAGGGCGTTGGCGATATCGTCATCGCTAAGTGGAAACTGAGGCATGCTATTGTTGAATTTTCTTCCATTGACAATCAGCTCTCCCTGCCGGCCATTGATTACAATTTTTATCGCTCTGTTCTTGTCCGCATTTAGAAAATCCGAGCTGGCCAGAGGTGGAAATACGTTCGGGAGTCCCTGGCCCGTCGGCTGATGACAAGCTGCGCAGATGGAAGTAAACAGACGCCTGCCAAGCTCAATTTTCTCAGCTTTGGATTTTGGCGCGCCTGGCGGCGGAGTAACACCACGAAGCGCACCGGCAGCCACCCAATTCCGGATCGTTAACCGTTCCTCATCGGTGATCGCCAATGATTCAGGACTATTCGCGATCGGCATTGATTCCTTGAAATAAGTCCCCTTCCAACTGTCCCACAACCGTCTTCTGATCTCCCAGCGATCTGCATAGGCCGTCCGGTAATCCAGCCAATTGTAAACAAACCGCGCTTGCTCGTTATGGCATCTGGAGCACTTTCCCATGATGATAGGCAATACGTCCCGTAGGTAAGTTGGCGCTTGATTCGTTGATTCCGTCGTTGCGGAGGCGCTCTGCGCCAAAGCCCAAGTGCTGGATAGGCACGCGAGCGTGGCCAGGAGACAGGCTCGGATTAAACGCGACCGCTTGCTGTTATGGAATATGCATGTGGGCATAGTATGTTGGTAATAATCAGGTTCGATTTTCAACATGAAGGCTTCAAAACCCATAGGAAAGTTGGAAAATCAACTGGTCTTTCTGAGTTGGATCATTGCTGTGGAGAAATTCATAACCTCCTTCGAACAGCAGCGTATTCGAAAAATAGTAGATATAGCCCAGAGTATACCGCCGGGTCCGAGTGCCCAGGCCATCGTGGATACTGTCATACCGGTTCACCAGTTCCAGGTTATTGATAACCGGCCAATCCAGATTTAATCCAACGAGCTTATAGCTGGCCTGCAACCACCATCCCTCGGGTCGGACGTTCCCGTGATCGTCGCTTCCATAGCAACTGCGGATATATTCGCCCTTGACCTCAACGGTCGATCCCAGGTGCAGGCTGGCGTCCAGCACGCCCGCGGACCACAGATGCTGTCCCGCGTTATCCCATTCCCCCGATTGACCCGAAAGGCCCAGTTCCAGATCGTAGTGGGGCTTGAAAGGCATAAACCACCCCACGCGCGCGCCGCCGCTCGGTTTGCCGTGCAAATTGGCCACCGCATTGTCCGACCGCAGGCCCACGTTCCCACCCAAATCCAGTTGATCGGCATTGCCGGTGCCATCCGCCGAGCTTGCCCCATTCACACCCCACACGGAATAGTTGATTAACTTTCCGCTCTCGCCCAGCGGAACAGCCCCTCGTAACTGCGCCCCCACGCCCGCACCTGGCAGCAGGTCGCGAGGCAATGGATCATCAGGAATTTTGTTCAACCAGCCCGCGGTCCGCTCGCTATAAGTGCCGAGAGGCAGCACCATGTCTCCCGCCACCAATGTCACATAATCGTTCATCAGGTAATCCAATTGGGCGAAGCTTAGATTGATGGTCGTAGTGGCCCCGGGACTGTTCGGAGCGTTATTCTGCAAACCAAAATCGAAACCGGCCTCGAACAGGACCTTCTCTCCGCCCCGATATAGGAAAATGGGCGCAAAATCCGCGAACAAAAATGTCCCATGCTGGCCCGAGGTCTTGGCGTATTGAAACTCAGCATCACCGAGAATGGAGAAGTTATGGTTGACGGTGGCCTCGTCCAGCGGCACCCGAGGCAGCGGTTCCACTGGGACCGCTATCGCCGCCGTTTGGACGTTCGAGACTGCTTGTTGTGTTTCTCCCAGCTTTTGCTGCAGTTCCTGGATTTTCTGCTGGTCCTGTTCATGAGTCTTCTGATCTTGCGCGTGGACCTGCGCATCTTGCGCATGTGTTTTTTCCAGTTGCTCGATCCGTTGGTCCTGTGTTTCGATTTTCTGGCCTAGTTTGGTGACTAGGTCTTTCAATTCGTTGAACTGCTGGTCGTCGATAGCGGCCGCTGTCCCGACCGGTAGCGGAACCACTAGCGCACAGCATATGCACGCGCATCCCAACGCGAAGGAACGTGTTTTCATGCTAACGTTTTTGCCATTTTATCCGGGTTCAGCCGCTTATCGTCCGCTGTTGTCCTGCAGGTATTTGAGGATCATCTGCGACTGTTCGGCAGGAAGGTTCGCCCGCACGCGCATGTGGAGCAGGATGGTTTTCCATTGCGCCGCGGTCCTCTCCGTTGGATAACGTTCGGGGTGGCACCTGTTACAATGCATCGAATACAGCTCCGCTCCGCTGAGCTTTTTCTTCTCCGGCTTTTTCTCGACCCTTTTTTCTGTTTTCTTTTCCGCTTTGGCACCTGCGCCGGGAACGAAAACGCTGGACAGAGCGTAAAGGAGCGCTCCAAGCACCGCGACGCTGGCGCCGGTCCACAGACGTGATTTCAAGGAGCTGGGTCGGTTCATATTTTTAGTAGCTTTAATTTGTCGGTACTTCATCTGCTAACTTCGCGTGACCGCGCTAGTCTTTGACCATCGGAAGGTCATCAGGATTTTGTTTGGATACCATGAATGACAGGGAACTGCTCCACCTCTATTGCCAATAACTAACCGTTGGTTGCCATCGCCTGTGCAGCGAATGGCTTACTGAGGAGGCCCTTGGATAAGAGTCGGTGACTGTCGCCTTATCCAAGGGACTCCCCAGTACATGGCAAGAAAAGGTTGCGCGTTTGTCAATTCACGCAAGCGCGCAAGATCGGGACTGAGTCAATTTCGGGTCAGGGTGGGGGGAAACAACGGTTCGACAGTCTCTGGGTGTCGTTTATGCGAGGGACCGCTCAGTAATTCCATGGTGAAGAATGGCCTCTGTGTGGAAAGAAATATCTGTCCGCACACACATGACGGTAGTCGCGCGGGCCGCAATCTTCTCCGCGGGCATTCACACTGGCCTGTCCGACGGGCGAGGAGGTTGCGATGGACGCATCGTTAATCACCGCGGCCGTATTAACGTTCGAGACGGCGAAGCTTAACATAGAGAGCCAACATCACTAATCCCATCAATGCGATGGTCGTGACCAAACCGAGTTGCCGGAACCGATATTCTGCCTTCGCTTCTTCAACCAACCTGGAAATGCCCAGAACGGCTTTCTCTCCCGGATCGGCGGCTCGCTGGAAGTCGTTTTTGCTGAATGAGTGAATGTGAGAACGAGCCTGTTTCAAGCTGTCCGCCAATTCGTTCAACTTGTCGTGGATCGGGTCCACGTCCAGGCCTTTCATGGCCAATCGATCAGCGGTGACGCCAAACTCGTTCCAGACCTGGTCCATCTGCGCTAGCGAGGTGTAAAAGTAAGTCGCGGTTGCGTTGCACTCGGGATTGTCCTTGGCGTATTGCTGATGACATTTGTTGCACAAGGATTCCTGCCCGGCGGCTAACATCGAATCGTGCGTCTTGGCGATGACATGGTTCCCGTGGCACTTCGCGCACTGGGGCCATTTGTGCTCCTCGAAAGCCTGCTTGTGTTTGCTGCCATCGAACAAGCTGGCGTTGCCCGCGTGGCAGAGACTGCAGCTCTGGCTCACGCTCGACAGGCCAGTCGGCATAGCGGCATGGTTGCCGTGACAGTTGTTGCACGCCGGCGCGCCCAGATCGCCGCGCTCCAGCAACGCGCGACCGTGCACGCTGGCGCGGTATTCCGCGAGTTGGTTGGTGGGCATGGGCGAACCGTCGGACAGAGTCAGGCCGGCCATCCGCTTGGCATCTGAGTGGCAGGCGCCGCAGGTTTCCGGGACCCGCTTGCGGTAAACCTTCGAGAGCGGGTTTTTGGCGCTGCGGATGCCGTGGACACCGTGACAACTCAAGCAATCGGGAGCGCGGGCGTCTCGGGCTTCCAGCAGGAACTTTCCGTGCGGGCTGTCTTTGTACTTCGCCAACTGGTCGGTAGGCAACGCGGGATTGAATCGATTCATGAACGTCGAGTCGGAATGGCAGCGTGCGCAGAAAGAAAGAATCCAACCACGATCCTTGTCACGGCCGGCGCTTGGCCATTCCTTGACAAAAGAGTGTTCGAGCTTGTCGCTGCCAGGATCCCCACCGTGGCAACCGGCACAGGACAGGCCGCGGAGAAAATGAACATCATCAACAAAGTCCTGCAGATTCAGATGCGAGGGGGTTTTGCCCGGCGCCGGAGAAAGAGTAAGAAGCGTTTCGGGCTTCTGCACTTCGGGGTCCGTGTGACACAGGATGCAATTGTCTTGTAAGAGAATCTCCATCTTTTGCGGACGCAAGCCCAGCGCCAGGATGGTCCCCAAATGCTCGGGGCGAGTGATGACCTCCGCCTCAACCGTCTTGATGAGGAGAGCTTTGAGGCGATCATTCAACCCGTCAAAGTAGGTTCGCTGTTCCGGAGTGATTGTCGGTTTGCCATCCTTCCCTTGTGCGGCAAACAATCCTGCCAGCTTTTCGGGAATGACGCCCGGTTTTTCATCCGCCGCAACGGCTGCCAGGGAGACGCACAGGACCGGGCATAGGAAAGACGAAATGATTCTCATCGTGAACCTCCCGGATTAACTCTCCTTTCGGCCGTCCGAAGAAAAATCATCGCGATGCCGACGGCGGCGAGGACTGCCGCGATGACTGGAGCAGCCAACGAATTCCAATGATCACCGCGCCGGCACCAATGGTCCACCAGGCGCAGGTTCGGGATATGACTTTCAATGAAGACCCGGAAGTGGCAGGCTCCATAGCGCCAATGTCCCAAGCCTTCAGCGTCAGGAACGTCAGAAACAGGATTGCGCCCCAGCCGAAGTCACTGAAGCCGGGCGATGGCTGCTCACGCTGCGCTTGTCGGTCCAGCCACGGAATGATGGCCCAGATGCCCAGGAGAAGACTTACGACCAGCAAACACAATTGCGGCCCTTCCAAGCCAAACAGGTGCGGGGGAAATTCCTTCAGCAACTGATACTCCCACAAGAAATACCACTCCGGTTTAATACCGGGAAACGCCGGCGCCAACGGGTCAGCTTTCTGGCCCAATTCCCAGTCCATACCCGGGATTCCCGGACCATACGGGACGAACACCGCCAAGACCAACAAAACCATGAAGCAAACCAACCACAAGAGCAGATCTCGCAGCGCAAAGCTGGGGAAAAACCTCATTCCCCTAGGCGCGACTTTGGCGCCAAGGGGCGGGGCCATGCCCTGGCGTTGAACAAACAAGAGATGAACGCCAATGAGGCTCACAAACGCCAGCGGCAAAATGACAACGTGAAGCGCGAAGAAGCGATACAGGGTATTGGCGGTCACATCCGGGCCGCCCCGCAATACTTGCAACAGCCAGTTCCCGATCAGTGGCACCGACTTGACGAGGTCGGTCCCGACCGAAGTCGCGAAAAAGGCCAGCTTGTTCCACGGCAGCAGATACCCGGAAAAGCCAAAGCCCAGGGTAAGGGCAAACAGGATGTAGCCGGTGACCCACGTCAACTCGCGCGGCGGACGGTACGCTTTCAGCATCATCGTGCTGAACATGTGCGTTACCAGCGAGATGATCATCAGGTGCGCACTCCAACAATGGACCGAACGCATCAACCAACCAAAAGGCACCTTGGTCGTCAGGTAGCGAATGCTTTCGTAGGCTGTGGCTTCGCCTGGTTGGTAGTACATCAAGAGGAGCACTCCGGTAACGACTTGGACCAGGAAAAAGAACATCGTCATCCCGCCGAGGTAATACCAAACCATCGAGTGCGGCCCTTTAGGCACCTCCTTGTGACGCAGGAATTCGATGAGGGGCGTGATTTGGTAACGTCGATCAAGCCAGCCCAGCCATCCTTGGCCGTGGCCGGAATCACTCACTCTGCCTCCTCTCCGCGACAATCAAAATTCCTCCGTCTTCCTGACGCTCCGCGGCGTACTTCGGAAGGGGCCGTGGCGGTGGTCCGGACAATACGCGGCCGTCCAAGTCAAATCGAGCATTGTGACAGGCACACCAGATGACTGATTCACCGGGCAAATACTGGACGGTGCAACCTTCATGGGTGCATTTCGCGTCAACAGCCAGGATTTCCTGAGCGGCGTTCTGGAGTATCAGAACCCGCTTGCCGCTCACCGGGACAATGACAAAATGTTCCTTCTCCAATTTGGCCAATTCTTCTGGTGTCAGGCGAGTCGGACCGACTCCACCGGCGCGAGGGAGGGGTTTGAGGTAGCGAATCACGGGGTACAAAATGCTTCCCAAGCAAGCCACGCTGCTCGCGCCCAGGACAAGGTCCAAAAAACTTCGGCGTGTAGATTTCTGGTTGGATGTGTTCTCAGGCATTATTCGCGCTCTCGAGAGGAATCAGCAGTTCATCTGTTCAATCAAACGGGCTAGAACGTCTGCGATACGCCGGCCTTGTGCCGCCCATCCGCGATGCGTTGTCCATCCGCGAGCCAGCGGACCGCCTGGGTCAATTCACTTCTTCAATCCGCGAACGAATGCTACGAGCGCTTTAATCTCGTCGTCGGTTAGCTTTTCCGCTGGCATCATCTTTACTTTGTCGCCGTCTTTGACGCCTTCCTTGATGGCCTTGAACGCTTTTTCGTCGGTGAAGCCGGCCTGTACTTTGGGATCGGTAAGGTCCTTTACCCCGGCCTTCTTCCCCAGTTTGGTGTAGCCCTTGCCGTCCGCGCCGTGGCATTTTAGACAGTTCTTTTCCCAGTTTTCTTTGGCGTCGGCCGCGCGGCCCGATGTCATGGCGGCGATGAACACGGCGACCGCGAGCAGGATTGGTTTTTTCATAGCGCGCTTATTCTCGATCTACAGCTTTTTGGAGCATAAAAATGTTGACTTGAAAACCCGTTTTGATCGGTCGAGCAAAGCCACAGAGTCTTCTCTTCTGTTTGAGGCGCGTTCAAAGCGTTCTGTGAAACTCATTCATCGCTGAAAGAAATAGCCATCGGCTCGGATACAAGCCTGCTTACCAGCCGCGTTCGAATCTCGTTTTCGGAAGTAATCCTGCCGCGATACTTGTCCTGCTTTCTGCCCGCCAGGGTGGCGTAGTTGTAGACGCTTGTTATCTCCGAGGTTCGCATAGTTCTTTTGCTCAAATCAAAAATAAACTCCCCTTCCACCTGATCGGCAACCCTTGTGATAGATGTAGTCCAGATCAAATATTTCATCTCCTCCTGTCGAATCGGTATCGACAAACCATCGCGCACAAATCGCCCCTTCAAAGCGATCCGGGCGCAACGTCGGCCGTCAATTGATTCAATCTTTCGAACAGCATAATCGAGCTTCAGCGTCATCGGTTCCGGTTGATGGCCTTCGATCGGGGTCGCCGGTAGATCGACAGGAACGTCTCGTGTCCATTGAGTCCCTTCCTGCAAATCTGAAACCAGCAGCGGCGGCAGCACCAATTCAATGCATTCTTTCAAGTTGATCCCGGGTATGACCTGCTGGAGTTCGGTTCTGTCTTCGAACTTTTGCAGAATGCCATTGGACTTGATCCAAACCAGCAGGGGTTCGTCGAAGAGATCCTCCGGGCCGTGGACTTCTCTGGCAGGTATCAGGCCCGGTTTCGAACTCGTCGCTTGAAGTGCTGCGCGATCGAGGGTCTTCTTCTGGACATAACCGTCGCGGTTGACAATTTGTTCCACCTGATTCAACAGCAGCCGCATCTTCCAGAGACCATCTCCCTGCTGCACGATGGGCATCAGTTGGTAATTCATGGTCAATGCCAGTGATTCATTGTGGCGGGACTTGTCCGACTGATCATAGAAACGCGTGGCGACGAGACTTTCGTTGGTAACGCCAACCTCCGTTTTGTACGTCAGCGGTTCGCCTTCTTCAAAGCGATACCGTGCAGTATCCTCAGCCACAGCGGAAAACACGCCCGTGGAATAAAAAAACAGAACTCCTAATGAGGCCCAAAAGGTTGATGCGGTTGCTGTCGGACTCAATTCGCGAGTCCTTCGTAATTCGTTTCGCAACCAAGACCTCACCCCTGTAAAGGCACGGCGCAGGAGGAGGTCCCGTCCTTTACAGGGGTGCGCCTTCATTCATCCACCCTTCTGTTAGTAATTGAACATCGCTTGCAGAAGACCGCCAAAGGAGTCGGAGTTCTGGTCGTAGCAGAATCCCTCCAGAGATAGCCTCAGATATTGTTCATACGTGTAAACCGCTCCAAGGGCATGACGCTGTCGTTCACCCCCACTGGCCTCGTTGCTTCGCGATACGTGATCGTAGCGGTAGAACACCGCTGAACTGTGCGGCAGACGTTGCTCGACTCCGATCCAGAACGCCTGGCCGTTCCGGTCTTTGCCGTTGAACGTAGGGCCGACCGGATAGGACTTGGGGTAAAAGTCTTTGGCGAACATATAGCCCGCTTGCAATTCACTACTGCCGACCGTCTTCGGGTCAAACAGGTTAAACACCCAGGAGGCAGTCGCGCCGGCACGAAGAAAGTTGAACTCGGTGAACTTGTTGTTGTCTGGCAAAGGAACTCCGTTCACTACCGTGCCCGCCGCCTGATCCCACGTTCCGTAATATCCGAACAGTGTGAATCCAGATTCACCTAACATCTGTTCAAAGGCCACCAGCACGTCTTTGGCGTTGTCATTGTCGCCAAATCCGGCGCCGTTGCCCGCAATTCCTGACCCCTGCTGGTTCACGCCATTGTAAACGCCGACAATCGCGCGGCTCTCCGGCGTAAACGAATAAGCCAAATCCACACCTCGTTGGTCTGCGCCAACGCTGAACGACACCGGACTGGTGGTCAACTTTGCCGCAGCAAGCGCATCGGGCGTGGTTATGCCGGTCGGACGATCAAACCCCGCCCAGCCAATACGGGACAACGTGTGCATTTGTCCAATGCGCGCGGTGAAGTAATGGTCCGGGTTGCCACTAAACCACTCGCCGAACACCTGTAGCTCGGTTTCATCGACGTCCGCGACTTCAATTTCTGTAAACAGCGACAGATTCTTCGTCAACGCACCTGAGTAAAACACAGTGACATCGGGCGCCCTGAAACCGTTGCGGGTGCGGAACGAGTTAAACCCACTGCCGGCCGTTTGCAGGTCGCTGAAACGCTCGGCCGCGTAGCCGGTGCGAAACCGCACGGACAGAAAATTCCCAATTTCCTTGTAGGCTTCCGGCTTGCCGGCCTGGATTTCCGTATCCATCCGGTAGCCCATTTTGCGGAACTGGTGTCCGAACTCATTCAATCGCGGCACGGCTGGCGAGTGACACGTGGCGCAATCCACGTTGTACTTCCTGGCCCAGTTGGCGATGGCCCAGCCGTTGATCGGCACCATCGCCAGGGCGCTTGTGATCACAGCCAGGCCAAGCGGCATGAGTCTTGGTGTGTTCTTCATTGTTGTCCCTTCTGTTGGTTGGAGTGCTTGCTTTCTTGGGAACCCTGAAAAGCCAGCCCGGCAAAACACGAACACACTTGGGAGAAGGTCCGATGTTGCGAATGGCTTTTCATAACTTTTTAACTTCGCGCGACCGCGCTAGTTTTTGACCATCGGAACGTCATCAGGATTTTGTTTGGATACCATGAATGACAGGGAACTGCTCCACCTCTATTGCCAATAACTCACCCTTTTTTGCCATCGCCTATTGCAGCGAATGGTTGAAGCCGGTTCTCGTCTGCTAACAGTGCTTGTTTTTGGCAACCAATGGTGAGCACGCCGGCCGATAAGATGCCAAATATACGGCGTGAAGACGGTTGCGCCCATACCTTCCAACCCGCCGTCGATAGGCAATACGGTGATTGGAGCGCTGCTCGGTTCCAAAATCTTCCGCGATTACAGACGCGCTTTCAAAGACCTCACAGGTATGGGGATTAAGCTGCGGCCTACGGATTCGTGGCCTTTGCCGGGCGGCGCTTCCAGCGAGTCCAATCCGCTTTGCAGATTGCCCGGAAGAAAAAAATGCTCCTGTGTGTGCTGCCGGCGCACGGAGAAACGAATCGCGATGCACTTGCCAATCCGGGGACCGATTGTCGCGGGCGAACCGTGTCACTGCGGCGCGGCCATCCCACTCGCGCTGGGCCGACACCTGGTAGGCATCCTGCAAATGGTTGGCCGAGTCCGGGACCAGGTTCCGGCAGCGGCTTCACGAAAAAAGGACGCGTCGCGCGGGGTGCCCCGAGCGAGTGCGAAGGACGAAGGCTGGGCGGCGCAACCGCCGTCGTTGACCGACAAACAATACGCCGCCGCAGTGAAGCTCCTGGGCATCTTCGCCAAACACCTTGCCATCGTGAGCAACCATGCCGTCGTGCAAGCGCGGAGCACCGAACCGCCTCTGATCACGCGTGCCAGGGCTTACATCGAAGCCAATTGCGCCACGGACCTTTCCCTTGGCCAAACGGCGCGGGCGCTGAACCTCAGCACGTTCTACTTCTGCAAACTGTTCAAGAAGGCGACCGGTATCAAATTCAGCGAATACCTCTCGCGCGTGCGTTTGGAGCGGGCCAAGAAGTCGTTGCTCGACCCCAACGTGCGTGTCAGCGAACTCGCCTTTGAAGCGGGTTTTCAATCGCTCACGCATTTCAACCCTGTCTTCAAGAACCTGGTCGGAGTGTCACCGCGGGAATTTCGCAAACAAGCGGCGACGGGTTGACGCGGACGTTCCACGCTCATGTCGAACCGATCGAATTGGCCCAGCAGCGGTATGACTATTTCAGGATGGTGATGACGTTCGAGTGCGCGAACTGGCCACGAGCGTCCTCTTTGTATTTGATGCCAAGCAACGCCGCCAATTCCAGCACGTCGTCCGGCCTTCCGCGCAGGAGCGTCCAGCGTTCCGCCGGCAGGTGGCGCGTGTGTCGGTAATCAGCCAGCGCGGCGGGCGTGTCGCGTTTGCCGTCGAAGGAGACGAGAGCGACGCCGACTCGTGCGCGCACGTCCGCGGGTAACGCGGCTTCAATGCGTTTCATATCGTTCACGATGATCGGGCAGGCGATCTGGCAGTTAGCGAAGAACATTGCGACGATCTGCGGGCGCCCGCTCAGTTCGCTTAATTTGATTTGCCTATTCTCATCGGTCGTCCACAGCGAGTCGAGTTGATAGAGCGATTTGTCGGTGAACGGCGTCGGCGGTTCCGCTTTAGCGCAACACGAAGTTTTGGCCGCGTGGCCGGGCAAGTGCGTCGCACAGCCGGCGAGACCCGTGGCTGCCAGCGCGACGAAGAACATGGCCAGGCGCAGTTTCATAAATCTTCGGCGCAACGAAAGCCAAGATTGTGAACGCAGTAATCGGCCTTGAGGCTGCTGCGGAAGCCGTAGCGCATGAAGGCGGGGAAATTGTCTGTGTCCTTCACGCCCTGCGACCCGCTTCCGCAGAACAAATCGCGTTCCAGCCCGGTGTCGCCGCGCGCGTCGCCGGTCACCATCGCCGTGTTGAAATCGGCGACCCACTCCCACACCAATCCGTGCAAGTCATGAATTCCCCAGAAATTCGCGTGACTGGAACCGACCGGCGCAAGCTGCGCCGAGGCCGGGGTGGAGTACCATTCAAGCACCTGACGTTTGAATTCGCCGTCGTTCTCGCCGTCGGGCCGCGTGGGGCTCGCAGACGCAGCGTATTCCCATTCGGCCACGGTCGGCAAACGTTTACCTTTCCATTGCGCGTAGGCTTTCGCGGCGAACCACGACACAAAAGTCACCGGCGCGTTTGCGGAGGCGTTCGCGCCAAGGTCGAGATCGTCCGACCAATTTTTCAGATACGATTCATCGGCGAAGATTCGTTTCACTTGCGAGCGACGCCAACGCGGGTTCGCACGGACGAATTCGATGAAGTCGCCGTTGGTGACCGGATACACATCGAGATAAACCGCTGAGACCGGAATTTCCTTCGGATCGTTTTCCGCGCGAAATAACGGTTGATATACGCCGTCGGAAATCAGAGCCATGCCGACAGGGGGTTTGCCCGACAACGCGGGACCGGGCAGCTTTTGCCCTAAACCCTGAAGCGCTCCGCCGGCCAGCAGGAGCAGCGCAGTGATGGAAAGGCGCCTTCGAGTGTTCACTTTTCGCCTTTTCCAAGTCAGTTGGCGGCCACGCGGCGCTTCGGATTTAATTGCGCGTCTATTCATATGGATTGGGCGGCGGCGAGCCTACTTCGTTGCGCAATTTGCCGACTTCCGCCACCGTCACCGCGTCGCCGGAGTTGCCCCAACTGCTGCGAACGTAGGTCAGCACACTGGCGATTTGTTCATCCGTCAGGTAGTTCAACGGCGTCATGACGCCATTGTAACTCTTGCCGTTGACGACGATTTGGCCACTACGCCCCAGCAAGACCCCGCGGATGTAATCTTCCTTGGCAAGACTGGCGAGGAAGTCAGACTTGGCCAGCGGCGGAATCTGGCCGGGCAAACCCTCGCCTTCGGGCTGGTGGCAAACGAAGCAGGTTTGCATATAGACGCCCTTGCCTTTCTCGATCTGGATTTCTTTCGTCAGCCCGGCAATTTTCGGGTTGCTCTTGATTTCCTGCGCAACCTCCGCCTTCAGCGCCGTGACTTTCTTTTCGGCGTCGGTACCCGCCTCCGCCGCTTTGCCGAGATACACGGCGTCCACTTCTTTGCCGGAATAAACGAGCAGGTCTTGCGGACCATCCACTCTCAACATGCCTAGCGCGCCCTTGTTGAACGCGCGAAACAACGCGTGATCCACCAGGATGTACGTGCCGGGCACTTCGACTTTGAATTCCACAATCGCCGATCCGCCAGGAGGAATAACGGTCGTTTGCACGTTGTGCGTCGGCTGCGTGCCGGCCTCCGGATAAACCGTGTCGAGGATTTCGCCGATGACGTGGAACGAGCAAGCGAGGTTCGGTCCGCCATTGCCGACGAACAGACGAATTTTCTCTCCGATTTTTGCGGTAAGCGCCTTGTCGCCGACGAGCGAGCCGACCGCGCCGTTGAAGACAACGTAGGTCGGTCGTTCATCGGTGGCCTTGTTCATGTCGAACCCCTGCAACCCTTCGTCGCCGTATTTGCCGGTGGTGTAAAACTCGCCTTGCATCACGTAATACTCCCGGTCCGCCGGTGGCAGACCTTCTTTCGGCTCGACGAGAATCAAACCATACATGCCGTTGCCGACGTGCATTCCCACCGGAGCGGTCGCGCAGTGATAAAGGTAGAGTCCCGGATTGAGCGCCTTGAACGAGAATTGCGAGGAATGCCCCGGGGCGGTGAACGACGACGCGGCGCCCCCGCCCGGTCCCGTGACCGCGTGCAGGTCGATGTTGTGCGGCATCTTGTTGTTCTGATGATTGTTCAAGTGAAATTCCACCTGGTCGCCCTCGCGGACACGAATGAAGCTGCCCGGCACATCGCCGCCGAATGTCCAGAACACATACTCGACTCCATCGGCCAGGCGCTTCGTGACTTCTCTGACTTCCACGGTCACGATGACCTTGGCGGGCTTTTTTCGTGTGATCGGCGGCGGCACATTCGGGGCCTGCGTGAGCACTGCCGTCTCGACGCCGGTAACGTCGGGATCAACAAGCTTCGCGCCGGTGGATGGCGCGGCGGCTTGATTTGCCGCGGCGGACAACTGCCTGGCGGACAATGCGAGCAACACGGCGGCCAAGGCCGTAACGCCGGCGTGTATCGAGGTTCTTTTCAACATGTTCATAACAACTATTCTTTTGCGTGTTCTTTCGTTTCAACCGTCGCGCAAAGCATCGGCAATCCGGTTGAAGCGGACTAAACCTTTATTGGCAGTGGTTGAACATTTTTTGCGAAAAGTGGAACGGGGGTTGTGCGGACATGCTTACAAAGCCTGCTACGCCATGCTCGCCAGCGCCGCCGGGCACAGCTACGGCGCGTTGGACTTATTTCACGTTTACAGCAAGCTTTACGCGAAAGCATGAAGCCCATCGTCTTCCACGTCGAAGCAGCAGGCGAATTCCGGCCAGTCGAATTGACGTTCGCACCCGAATCGGAAGTCCGGCGCGTGCGGGCTTGGCGGAAGATGACACCGGCGACGGACGCAGGCGAGTTCGCCGCGCTCGCCGCCAAACGCTGGTTCTACTACACACGCGAGGGCGCGACGGCCTCGAGCCTCGGGGAATTGCGCGCCGCGATCCGACGCAACAAACGCGCAGAGATTGCCTTCCTCCTCGTCGCGTCCGCCGAATGGGCCAAGCGATACAAATTTCTCGCACTCGCCTACTGCCGGCGGACCTGGTGACACCATCTCGTGCTCGACTTCCTCGCCGTTCGCCCCGGCCTGACCTTCGCGAACCAGCCCATTTCAGGCATGGGAGCTGGTATTCTCTTCAGTCTCAGCGACCTCGCGGACGCGCTCGGGATGGAAATGATCTGGGGCGAGGCCACCGCCAGTTCCGCGCGGTTTTACGAGAAGGTGCTGGAAATGCGCCCAGTGAAGGACTTGTTCATCATCCGGCGCGACATGATGCGTGACATCGCTCAACGTTACTTCGCCAGGCAGAAACGCCGTCTTGCCAAAGCGGGGGAGAAAGAGCAAATTCCGTAACGTGAAAGCAGTCGCTCAAAAAAAGTTGACCGATGAGGAATGGCTGCGGGACATATTCGAATACGAACGCACGCACCCCATCGCGTTTGCCTCGCCTCGCGCTTTGCTGGAAGCCCGCATGATCGCGGAAATGGACAAAGCCCGCCGTCCTCGCCGCCGCGCCCGCCGAAACGGCGCTGTCCGCCCCCGCAAAGTCGCGGCTCGCTGATTTCCCCAAGAGGTAGTGCGGGTGCCTCGCCTGCCGTGTTTGGCGAACGGAATCATCGTCGCACGACTCTAAAACAGCGCCCTCTGAATTGCCAGCCTATGTTCGATGGCCGCGTAACGATACACGTTAAACGCGCGGCAACCGAGGGTGAATTCTTGCCAAATAACGGGAAGCGGACAGCCGAGACGTGTCATAATTTTGCAACATGAAAACCACAACTGATACGACGTTGCGCGAAGTCGAACAGGCCGGGACAAACACCGCGTCGTCACTGCCAGGATTGGTTGCCGAGCATCCGTTTCTCCAGGGCATGACGCCGGAACATTTGGCAATTCTGACCGAATGCGCCATGTTTGCCGAGTTCAAGAAAGGCGAAGTGATTTTTCGCGAAGGCACTCCGGCCAACCGGTTTTATCTCATCCGGAGCGGGCGTGTGGAACTGGAGGCGGAAGTCCCCGAACGCGATCACATGCTCATCCAAAACATTGGACCGGGTGACGTGCTTGGCTGGTCGTGGCTGTTCCCGCCGTATTATTGGCGCTTCGACGCGCGCGCGGCAACGCCAGTCAAAGCCCTCTTTTTCTACGGCACCTGGCTGCGCGAGTATAGCGAGCAAGACCACAATCTCGGTTATGAACTGATGAAGCGCATGGCCGAAGTGGTCATCAAGCGGCTGCAATCCGCGCGCAAATATCTGGTCGAATTGCGAACCGAAGGCCGCGTCTGATGGGTATTCATTCGCGGGTCCAGTGCACGGTCGGCTAAGGATTTTCCTTAGCCAGGTTAGTTCATTTCCCTCAAGCACAATCAGGGAGCCCCCCAATTGTGAGTTTTCGCTGCTTTGCCGATATTGGTCTCACCAGAACAAATTTGGTTTTGGCGACGACAACGAAAGCGATCGATATGAACAGCGAAAATAATCTGGCCGAGACACTGGCGAACTCAGAGATTTACCAGGATTACGAACGCGCCTTCAGCGAAACCACCCGACTGCCGGTCGCCTTGCGGCCCGTCGAATCGTGGCAGTTGCCGCACCACGGCCGGCGGAAGGAAAATCCGTTCTGCGCGTTTATGGCGCAAAAGAGTCGTGCCTGCGCCGCCTGCCTGCAAACCCAACAAGAACTCCACGAGACTGCCACTCGCGAACCGCAGACCGTCACCTGCCAGTTGGGATTGTGCGACACTGCCGTGCCTCTGCGGCTGGGCGACAAACTGATCGGCTATCTGCAAACTGGCCAGGTCTTTCGCAAGCGACCCACCGAAACGCAATTTCAGCGCACATTGAAACTCGCGCGTGAATGGGGCGTGGAAGTAGATGAGTCGCAACTCCGCGCCGCCTTCTTCAATACACGGGTGCTATCAAAGCAAGAACACGACGCAATGGTGAAGTTGCTGGCGATCTTCGCGCAGCATATTTCGATGTTGAGCAATCAGATTGTTGTGCGGCAGGAAAATGCCGAACCGCCGGTGATCGCGAAGGCAAAGGGATTTATCCGTGAACACCAGGGTGAGGATTTGTCGCTCGGCCAGGTCGCGAAGGCGGTCAATACGAGCACGTTTTACTTCTGCAAGATGTTCAAGAAGATAACCGGTGTGAACTTCACCGACTACGTTTCGCGTGTGCGCATCGAAAAAGCCAAAGGCCTTTTACTGAACCCGAACCTGCGCATCAGCGAAATCGCTTATGAAGTGGGGTTCCAATCGCTCACACACTTTAATCGCGTCTTCAAGAAGATCCTCGGCCAGTCGCCGACGGAGTTTCGCGGACAATTGAAGCTGGCGGCGTAACGCAACCGAAGCGGCGCCACTTCGAGGCCGCCGATGCGCCTCCGATAAGTTCCTATTCTGCGCCCTCCCGAACGCAGCCAATGAAGATATTTTCGCGTGTTTTGCGCGTGAAACTCATTTACAATTCGGCCAATGACCGACCACGCGAAGCACGCCAAGGCCGAGTCGCTCGAACGGCGCAAGGCCGCGGAACCTGGCCCCTCAGCTGGCCAGCAGTCGAGCGATGAGATGACCGTTCGCCGCAAACTGGCCGAAGCCGCGTTGCGCGACAGGGAAGAACGCCTGCGCGCCATTCTCGAAACAGCGGTCGAAGGAATTATCACCATCGACGAGCGCGGCATCATCGAGTCGCTCAACCCGGCGGCGGAAAAGATTTTCGGATACGAGGCGCAGGAGGTCGTTGGCAAAAATGTCAAAGTACTCATGCCGACGCTGTATCGCGACGAGCATGATGGTTACCTGGCGAATTATCTCCGCACCGGTCGGGCCAGAATCATCGGCATCGGGCGCGAAGTGGTTGGCCTGCGCAAGGACGGCACGGTTTTCCCGATGGATTTGTCCGTCAGTGAAGTGCGGCTGGCGCACAAACGGCTGTTCACCGGTTTCGTGCGTGACATCAGCGACCGTAAGCGGTTGGAGAAAGAAGTCCTGCAAATCAGCGAACTGGAGCAGCGCCGCATCGGCCAGGATTTGCACGACGGCTTGTGCCAGCAACTGGCGGGCATCGAGTTGATGAGCGAAGTGTTGGAACAAAACCTTTCCAGAAAATCCAAAGCCGAAGCGGCACAAGCCGCCAAAATTGCCGAGGGCGTGCGCGCCGCCATCGGCGATACGCGGATGCTGGCGCGCGGACTTTCGCCCGTGGACGTCGAATCCAACGGCCTGATGTCGGCCTTGCAGGAGCTGGCGTCCAACACCGAAAAATTGTTTCACGTCGCCTGCGGCTTTGAATGTCCCCAGCCTGTGCTGGTGCGCGATCATGCATCCGCCACGCACCTTTACCGCATCGCGCAAGAGGCCATCAACAACGCCATCAAGCACGGCAAGGCCCGGCAAATCGCTGTACGGCTGACGGCGCAAAGCAATCAAGCAAGCCTTACTGTGATCGACGATGGTCGCGGGTTTGTGGTGAAGCCGGAGCAAACGAGCGGTATGGGATTGCGTATTATGAAATACCGCGCTGGCATGATTGGGGCCACGCTCGAAATCCGTCGGGCCAACGGCAGAGGAATGCTCGTGGCCTGCCTGTTCAAAAGCGATCTATGAGCGGGAAGAAAAAATCGTCACCGGTCGCCAGGAAGCGCATCCTTATCCTGGATGATCATCCGATGATGCGTGAAGGGCTGGCGCAACTCATCGGTAACGAAGCGGATTTGTCCGTCTGCGGTGAAGCCGAAAACGCGAATGAAGCGATTGCAAAAATCAATGCCTTGAAGCCGGACCTGGTTCTCGCCGACATTACGTTGCCGGGGAAAAATGGTTTGGAACTCATCAAAGACGTTCAAGCGCTTCTACCTGGACTAGCCGTGCTCGTCATTTCCATGCACGACGAATCACTTTACGCCGAGCGCGTGCTGCGGGCCGGCGGCCGCGGATACATCATGAAGCAGGAGGGCGGTAAGAAATTGATGCTGGCGATCCGCCAGGTCTTGAACGGCCAGATTTATGTGAGCGAAAAAATGTCGGCGAAAATCCTGGAGATCTTTTCCGGCCGACGCGGCGACGCCGGCGGTTCGCCGGTCGAAAAGCTCACGGATCGCGAATTCGAGGTGTTTCAACTGATCGGCCAGGGCAAAGGCACCAAAGAGATCGCCGTCCAGCTACACCTGAGCGCCAAGACGGTCGAAGTCCATCGGTTGAACATCAAGCAGAAGCTCAACCTGCAGACCGCTGCGGAACTGATCCGCCACGCCGTGCGCTGGGTGGAAGGTCAAGCGGCGGGTTAAGGCGAATGCGGGGTCAGTGGATGAAGGATCTGACCCTCGCGCCAGACACGTACGAGTATTGCTTGATTGTGGATGGCCACTGGAAGCCGGACCCCCCGGTGTCAAGAAAAGGTGGAGAATCCGTTTGGAGGGCTCAATTCGGTATTGCGAGTGCCCCCGAGTGAAAGGCGAGGGTGATGGGCTGCTTTTTTAACGTCGGCCAGACCGGCGGCAAAAAAGGGTGAATTTTTGCCAACCGGGGTGGAGCGGAAAGGACTCAGGCGCTTAATTTGGAGACAACCTATGAATGCATTACCACTCGAACCTCCGGAGCTGAAGCTCCTGTCCGATGTTGCGAAGCCATATTCCCTGGTTGTGGTTTTTGATGACTTGGTCGCCCGCCAAGAGGCGGTCCAAATTTACTCCCATTTAGTCAAGATTTACTCTCGTCTAGCCAAGCGAGGCGGTGACGACTTCGACATCGAATGTAACTGGTGGCAATTTGACGACCTAACTCAGAACAAACAAGGCGCAGAAGCCGCTAAAGTTGCGGGACACGCGGACATGGTAATGATCGTCTGTGCTAAAAGCGAAGAGTTGCCTTCCTCGATCAAGGTTTGGGTTGAAATGTGGCTGGCGAAAAAGGGCGAACAAGACACCGCGCTGGTCGCGATGGTTGGAGTAGCAAACAGGCAAAATCGACCGACGACCGCAGTGCATTCCTACCTGGAGCATGTGGCGCGAGAAACTGGCATGAACTTCTTTCCTGCCTTATTCCGGTTAGCAAAAGAGACGCCAACCGATTCGATTGAAGCCATCGTTGCTCATGCGAAAACCGTGATGCCACTCATCGAGGAAATTCTTCGCCACGGGCCATCGCCACGCCGGGGCAGGGTGAACATGAAAACGGTCGGCACACGCCCGCGCCATGAGCAGTCAGCCTATGCCAACTATGGGGAAGCCAACTGTCGTGGTCCGGGTCAACTTATAGCCAAATAAAAACCAGTATGCTCCTAAGCAAATGACAGCCAAAACGAGCCGCCAAACAATTGAAGCCGCCCAACCGCAATTCCTATGAATACCCTTCCCGCTCCCCTTCGGCAGAAACTGCTTGTGCAATCCACCGAACCGTTTTCAGTCGTGGTCGCCTTTGACAGCGCAGCCGCGCTGAACCACGCGAAGCAGCTTTGTTCGCATCTGCTCGACAAACTGAACCATACCGTCGATATCCAATGCAGTTGGTGCCAGTTCGACCAACTACCCGACGAGCGCTTCGCGCGGGAGGCGGTCGAAGTAGCCGCCGTCGCCGACCTGATCATCGTCGCATCGGCGTGGGCAAGCGAGCCCCCTCCAGTGGTCAAAGCATGGTTGGATAAATCTTTGGCCAGCCGAACCGATCGCGACGCCGCGCTGGCGGCTTTGATTGGCAGTCCGACCGGTTGTCTGCCGTCGTATTCAATGGCGTACGCTTACCTTCAAGCGGCGGCAGCTCGAAACCAGCTTGCGTTTTTTGCTTCAGGTTTTGTCGCGCCGCAACCGGCGTCACCGCTCACGGACTTAAACAAGAGAGCCTCAGCGCTCACGCCTTGTCTGCAAGCGATCCTCAACCGTCCTGTCGGAATCCCTCGCTGGGGTATCAACGAGTAACGGTGAGTTGACAAAGTCGCCGTGGGTCAAAGCAACCCGTCGCTGCCCTACTGGCAGCAAGTGATGGGCGCTCCGTCTATCGAACGTTTCCGCGGTTTCTTCTGAATTCGAAAGAAAACTCGACCGTTCTTGTTTGGTCCATGTCCAAGAGCAACCAAGTATTTCCATGAGAGTCATTGGAAAAGCTTGCGCCGCTACACCGTGAACGATCCGGCGCCTAATTAGGAGACTGCGGCTGTGCTGGGTTCTAGGCCCTCCAAGCGATTGACGTAATCGTCGATATCCGCTTGGAGCTTCCGAATCTCGTCCAGTGGTCCTTCAGCCAGGATAGCGAAGTTACGCGGATTCTTGGAAAACACGTCCGCCCGCAACACGTCAATCGCGCGGCATAGTCCTTGAATCTCTTCAATGGCCTGCCTTAACTGTGATTCATTGTTTATCATATAACCATTCTTAGTATGCCCTTTTTCTTGCCAGGTTCCAAGCGCACTTGTTGAAAGAAACTGACGTAGCGTTCAAGCTCTTGGGAGCCGGCGCGGCCAGCCAGCAAATCAAACCCATACCTGCGGAAGACCCGCCGTTTCGACAGCACCTCGTATTCGGATGGGTTCAGATCCGCTGAGAAATCATGCGAGGCCGCAACAACCAGTATCAAGTCAATGTCGTTGGGGTCAGGCTTGGCGGTGACGAAGCTCCCATTCAACAGAACTGCCTGTACGAGTCCGCATCTCTGCACGGCACGAAGAAAGTCTTGGAGCTTCGCCCACAGCTCCACGCGACGATCACTTCCTCGAAATACCCCAAAGCGGGCCTGCGCTTCTTCGAGTGTGCAATCGTGTATCCCTTGAGGCAACACGCCATCCGCGCTGAGTGCCGGAATCGCCATTCTTCGCGGGAGGAAGCTCGGAAAATTCACTTCGCAACGCAACCACAATCGCTTCTAGGGAGAGCGGCAAGATGCAAAGTGTCTTTGACGAGCACGGCTGCGAGGCACAGGCGACGCGTGGCAAAATTTGAGCGAATTTCCATCTCCGATGCGTCCCTTTTTCTCGAGACTAGATTTCTCATTTCCTCGGCGAGGAGTATGACTGCACAATAAAAGTTAGAGTCAAAACGCCGAAATCAAGACTGCCCAAGAAACAGTCCCAACTAATGCCGAGCTCGGCGTTTCAATGGTGAGGAATTGGTAACGGTTTTGGTCACGTTGTTGGAGGTTGCTCGCGGTTGCTGGAAGCATTTTTTCGCGATTTCTTAGGGTTTTGAGGGATTTTTTTCCACTACGGATTAGAAGGTTTCAGGTTCAACTCCTGACGGATGCGCCAGCCCTCAAACGAGTTCCGCTTTTCCACGACTTCGCCAATGCACTGAGTGGGTCGGCTTGGCTATTCCAAATCGATCACCTTTGGGGACCGGCACTCTATCCTGCAGCGTCACCAGGGTGTGATTGACCAGTGGCGCCAAGCCGTCAGAAGTTATTGCCATAGGCCACCCAATCAAAGTCCACGGTGGTCATCGCGTCGAACTGCCACGCGCCGCTTCCCCATTCCACATATCCATTGAACGGATTGACCAGCGGCGCCAAGTCGTCAAAAACCAGATTCCCATCCCACCACAACCTTACCTTTCCGTCATTCCGCGCGTAGAGATAGGCCGTATGCCAGGCGTTGGTTACAGCAGGGCCGAGGTCCATCAGGCCCGTATCCGAATTAACATAATTCCAGAGTTTGTAATGGCCATTGACAAGCGTGATGGCGGGCGCCGGAGACAAAGGTGTGGAGTGGGTGGTCAAGCACAGCAGATTCTCTTTGCCCGTGGGGCTGAAGGCGACGAGGCGAAATCGCGCGCCGACCGCCAATTCATCCAGGGCCAATGGTCCAACGTACCATTCGTTCGCGTTCGCGCCCGAGTTGATTCGCAGCGCCTGGTTCGTGGCCCCCAGGTCCGGGTCAAAAAAATCGGCGATGAGCGTTGTTCCGCCTGTTCCTCCGCTTTGGGAGGAGATCCAAGGCGACCCGGGCAAGCTGGGACCGCCCAGGAATTGGATCCAGGGACCGCCCGCCCCCACGTCCAGGAAAGCGCCGTTCATGATGGATTGACCGATCTGTGTATAGCGCGCGCGCAGGTTGGGGAGATCGCGCGCGCTGCGGTTGCCGATGACCTTGATAGAGTAATTGGTGGTCGGAACCCCGTTCCCGCAGAATACGCCTGCACTCGCACAATCATAATTGTCGCTGTACCAGTCAAAGGGGAACACGCCGACGACCAAGGGATCGGTCTGCGCGTAAGTGTAAATGTCGTTTGCTTTTTGGATAAGCTGAGATTCAGTCCCATATCCTTCGGTGGCGCCCGGCATCAGGAAGATTCTTTGAGAGCTATTCATGTAAGACTTTAACAACCGGAGCTTGGACATCCATTCGGTTCGAGTCGTGCCGGGATCGCCCGAGCTCCCGTAACTTTCAATCGCGATAAAATCGATACCGCGGGGAATGCGGAAGTTATTATAGCTCCAAAAGGCGCAACCAACGGTCATCATCGCTGGAACGTCCGGGAACGACAGTTTCAATTGGCTGATCTGAGACTCAATGGAGGCCAGGAGTTGATCTAACCTCGCGTTGTTTCCCCCAGCGACGCAATCGGGTTCGTCCATGGTGAAGAAGGCGAGCATATTGGTGGCATAGGGTCGGATCGCGTCGAGCTGGTCTTGAATGTTGGGATTGGTAAAGTCCGGAGCAAAAAACATCAGTTTCATTCCCAAGGCCACGGCCTGGTCTGCGGAAGGCCCCGGGCCTGCGCCCATGGTGAAGTTGACAAAGCCGCGCTGTTCAATGATGGATCCACCCGCCGCCACTGACCCTGCCCAAAATCCAAAATGTTGAAGGTGATTCTTCAACCGAAAGAAACGGCTTGGCAGGCTGACCGGTGCCGTAATCGCCCAGCGGCCACTGTCGGAAACCGAAGTTTCCGCGGCGGGCCGCCATTTCGTCGTGCTCAGGTTCGTCGAGAATTCGAGCCCGAACCAGGTGGACGGGTACGGCCAGGAAACGATGGCATTGGTATTATCGCGCACGACGGTGAGCGTAACGCCACCCATCGGCTCGCTGTGACACCAAGGGCTCAAAAAAATGGCCGATGCCATGAGCGAAGCGTTTAATAAGGCTTGTTTCATGGGAGTGAGTCACTGAGAGGAATGCTGGCGATGAAGCGAGCAAAGGTATCTGCTCTCAGCGGACAGCGACTTCCGGAACAGGGGATGGAGTGCTGTCATTGCCTGGAACAATAAACTAGAAAGCAGCCTACCATAAAGACCTACCTACTTCGCAACTGCACCGGCGTCGAGCCGCAAATCCTCCCGGTCAAGACCACGGCCACCCGTCGCCGCCAGTCCGGCCTCCGCCGATTCGACCGAAGTGCCCCGCTACGGCCTCGTCGGCGGCTGGCATAATCACGTGCTCAGGCCAGCGAGTACGGCGGCAGCGGATGTTGTTCAGGATTGACGAAGCGGGGCGTGACGTAGCAAATACATACCAACTCTCATTATGAAAAAGCTCTTCCGCACAGAACCGAAATCCGCTGACGGCTTCACTCTAATCGAATTGCTGGTCGTCATCGCGATCATTGCGATTCTCGCCTCGCTCCTGCTTCCGGCGCTCGCCAAGGCCAAGGCTCAGGCACACAAATCCCTTTGCGTCAGCAATGGCAAACAGTGGGGGCTCGCCGTCAATATGTATGCCGGCGACTTTGACAATGCGTTCCCTGACAACCGCGACGGGGTTGGATTCAGTTGGATGACGCCCTCCATGAGTAATTTTTGGAATAATTATCTCATCCACAACCGACGCACGACCGCGAAGCTGGAGCGCGCGCGCAATGATGTGCTGTTTTGTCCAACGGATGAATGGCATCGCGTTGCCGAACGTGGCATGATTTCGTCGGACAGCGGCGCTCAATTAGTGGGTTACTTTTATTTACCGGGACGCCGCGCGGGCGATCCCGATGTCACAACCTACGCCCAGGGGACGGCGGAGTGGTTTTTCCGGAAGAAACTCACTGGCCCCTATGGTTCGGCCCCGATCTTAATCGACCGCCTTCAGGCCATTGGCCCGAAGACGACCAATATCTACGATGTGCGGCTGAAATGGACCACAGATTACGAGGGCAAAAAGGTTTTAACGTCCGTGCATCGGGGAGCCAGAGGAGCGCCCGAGGGCGGCAATTTCACGTTTGAAGACGGCCACGTGGAATGGTTCCCGGGCCAGCGCGTGTCACTCGGCTCCGCCTATGGCGAGTGGCAGTGTTTTTTCAAGATACCGGTGGCCGATCAATAGCCCACCAACACCCCGGTTCGGCGCTCGCTCGATTTTGGAGCATCCGCCCCAGCGGCAGGTCCGCCAAAAATTGGAGCCCCGAGGCGTTCAGGGTCATGCCGCAGATTCAGAATCAACTCTTAACCAGAGCCTGACGACTCCAGCATCGCCGTGATAGTTTCGAGCGCGTTGCCTTCGAGCCGGTTGTTCACGTAAATGAAAGTGTTCCGCTTTCCTCCTGCCGCGACACCCTCCTTCACCAGCGCCGCACCCGCTGCGCGGGCTTCAGGGTTGGGTTCTTTGATCTTGTCGTAAGGTTGAAAAGTCTTCAGCGCCTCTTCATATTTGCGGCCGGGCTTAAGCAGGAACCGGGCGGCGCACAGACTCGGATTAGTCCGACTACCTTCAAGCGCCATCTGTTCGCTCACCGGCGGCATCGCGTCCCACGAGTTGAAAACGTGCGTGACACCATGTCGGGCCAGACAGCCGAAATAATCCTCGTGCAGCCAATGCGGGTTGCGCATCTCGATAGCGTATGGCCAGCCCTTCGGCACGTTACCGAGGAACGCGTCGAGATCGTTCACGAAATCTCGACCGTGTTCGTAGTCGCTGGGCCGGAAGCGGGAGAACTCAAACATCAGCACGCCGACTTTCTCGCGAATTTCTTCGCACGGCTTTAGAAAAGCTGCCGCGAACAGGTCGGCGTTCAGAAAATCCTGATTCAGTTGGCCCGCCTTGGCACCGAAGCGGTCCAGGTTGGGAAATTTTTTGATCGTGAGCGCATCCGTCACCTTGAAGCCGAATCGGAAATCGTCCGGTACTTGGTCCGCCAGCCCTTGGAGATAATCGCGGCGCGGGAAGTTGTAATATGCTGCGTCCACACAAACCGTCTTGAACACTTCGCCGTATTCACTGAGGCACTCCCGCTCAAAACGAGTCTTGGCCACTTTGCCGCCTTGGCGGCGAGTTCCGCCGCTCGCGTTTTCATTCATTCGCGGTCAAAGGGCATCTGCCGACGACCGTATCTCAATCGGAGATCAAAGACGAGTCTTCGAATCCGAGAGTCGCGGCCGCGGACCGCTCGTGCGGTTTGTCGCTTCGGCGTGTCCAACTGACAGAAGCCCTGGCGCGACGCTCAGCCGCGCCGGCCGGATTTTTCAGTTTTGTTGACGAATTTTTATGTCAGGCGAAATTCTTGCTGTAAGCTTGTGGGTAGTGGTACAGTTTGATGGGGCGAGGCGACTGACGAGCCGGCTCTCGCCCCACTGAAAATGCAAACTGTGCCACCACCGATTTGTGTGAACGTTTGACATTAGGACCGTGAGCTATAGTATTTGCCAAATTCCAAAACGACGATTCCCGAATGGGAACGACAAATTGTGGCCACTAGAGACGATTATCTGATAGATACGCTGATGGACATGGGGCTGGTGACTGAGGAACAGTTGGGGCCCGTCCGTCAGGAAGCCGATTCGACCGGCGAAGGAGTGGTGGACACTTTGGTTGCCAAAAAGCTCCTCACGCCATCCCAGGTCGCCCAGGCCAAAGCGGCTCAGTTTGGCGTCGAATTCGTAAACCTCGGGGAAATGCGTCTTGCCGACGATGTCATTTCTGCCGTTCCGCGCCACATCGCCAAGAAATACAGTGTCGTTCCGCTTTATCGCCACGACGACACGGTGACTGTGGCGCTAAGCGATCCTTCTGATCTCGACACCCTCGACAGCCTCCGGCACTTGCTGAATATGGAAGTCGAGCCGCGCGTGGCGAGCCCGGACGACATCGAAGAGGCCCTGGGCAGATATTACGGCGGTGCGCAGGAGAACTCGGTGGACAAGATGATTCAGGACATCACCGAGGGCGAGATCCAGATTTCAACCCTGGCCGAAGTCTCGGCGGCGGATGACGGGTCGGTCGTTGATGCCGACGCGCCCATCATCAAGCTGGTCAACACCATCATTGTGGACGCCTTTAAAGCCCGCTCGTCGGACATTCACCTCGAACCATTGGCGAAGAAGTTTCGACTGCGCTACCGCATTGACGGGATGCTGCACGAGATGAAAGCGCCTCCCAAGCGGCTGCAGGCGGCGATTCTCAGCCGATTGAAAATTATGTCGAACATGTCGATTGCGGAACGGCGTGTCCCGCAGGACGGCCGGATTCAGACGGCGGTAGGCGGCAAGACGATTGACTTGCGCGTGTCGTGTATTCCGACCAATCACGGCGAGAGCATCGTCATGCGTATTTTGGACAAGGAAGGCCTCAAGCTTGGGTTGGCCGAGCTCGGTTTCTTCACCGACGATCAGCAGACGTTCGAAAAATTGATCGGGTTGCCGGACGGCATCCTGCTGGTGACGGGGCCGACCGGCTCGGGCAAGACTACGACACTTTACGCCGTGCTGAATTATATCAACCGTCCTGACCGCAAGATCATCACGGTGGAAGACCCGGTGGAATATCAGCTTTCAGGCATCAACCAGGTGCAGGTCAACGAAGCCGTCGGATTGACTTTCTCCGCGGCGTTGCGTTCGATGCTGCGCCAGGCGCCCAACGTGATCATGTTGGGTGAAATTCGTGATTTGGAAACGGCGACTATCGCCATCAACGCCTCCCTGACGGGTCACCTGGTTTTCTCCACCTTGCACACGAACGACGCGCCGAGCGCAGTGACCCGGCTCATTGACATCGGCGTGAAACCGTTCCTGGTGGCTTCGTCCGCCCGCGCGCTGATGGCGCAGCGGCTTGTCCGCCGGGTTTGCCGCCGGTGTGGTGCTCCTTATGTGCCGACCGACGCGGAACTGCGCACCTTGAACATCAATCCGAACAACGCAGCCAACGCCACGTTCATGAAGGGCAAAGGCTGCAACGAATGCAACAAGACGGGTTACCGTGGCCGCTTTGGAATTTTTGAGGTCTTCGTGGTGGATGACGAGATCCGCAAGTTCATCTACGATAAAGTACCTTCCTCTGAGTTGCGTTCTCGCGCGCGCGAGATGGGTATGCGCACGCTGCGCGAGGACGGTGCCAGAAAAGTCCTGGCAGGGTTGACTTCCCCGGAAGAAGTCATCCGCGCCACGCTGGGCGATCTGGAATGACAAAACTTTGCTTCTGTTGTCAAAATAAGATGATGAAACACTCGACGCTCCGGGTTCGCTCAGGGCAAAGAACTCCCGCGTGTTGCCGCTGAATTATGTCCTATTCAATGTCGGATTTGTTGCAGTTGGTTGTCGCTGAAGGCTCCTCCGACCTGCATTTGCGTGTCGGGGTCCCGCCGGTGATCCGGCTTCACGGCGTGTTGCATAAAGTGGAAGGACCGCCGCTCAAGCAGGAGGACACCGAAGAGTTGATGCGGAGCATCACCTCGGAAGACCACATTCAACAGGTGCGGGAGCGCGGCGGCGCGGACTTTGGTTTCGCCTTCGGCGAATTGGCCCGCTTCCGTGTCAGCGTCTTCAAGGAAAAGGGCCAGTTCGGCGTCGTGGCCCGCCAGATTCCCAGTAAACTCCTGACGCTTGAACAAATCGGCATTCCTCCGTCCGTCCGCGAACTCCTTTACAAGCCGCGCGGTCTGGTTCTGGTGACCGGCCCGACTGGTTCGGGGAAAACAACCTCGCTGGCTTCGATGATCAATATCATCAATGAGGAGCGTGACGACGCTCATATCATCACCATCGAGGACCCAATCGAATACTATCACAAACACAAGAAGTCGATCGTGACGCAGCGGGAGATCAATGTGGACGTGCCGAACTTTGCGGAGGCCTTGCGCCGCGCGCTGCGCCAGGACCCGGACGTCGTTCTGGTGGGTGAAATGCGCGACCTGGAAACGATCGACGCGGCGATCACCGCGGCGGAAACGGGCCACCTGGTGTTCGGCACGCTGCACACGACCGGCGCCGCCAAGACCATTGACCGTATTGTGAACGCGTTTCCGGTGAACCAGCAGGAGCAGATTCGCATTCAGCTTTCCACGGTGTTGCAGGCTGTGGTTTCCCAATTATTGCTTCCACGCTGTGACAAACCGGGACGTACCGCGATATTTGAAATCATGATCAACACGCCCTCCATTGCGGCCCTGATTCGCGACAACAAAACATTCCGCATCAACTCGGACATCCAGACCGGCGCCAAGTACGGCATGGTGACCCTCGACAGTTTCCTGATCGACAAATATCAGCAGGGGATGATTTCACAGGAAGAAGTGATCACGAAAGCGCAGGACCCGTCAACCATTCTGGCGAAGTTGCAGGAAATTCAACAAAGCCAAGCGGGACCGGGGGGAGGCAAGCCAAGCGATCAATCCTAGTCCTCCTATGTCGGACATTTCCTCAATTCCGTTACTGGCACTCATTCAGGAGCGCGGGCTGGTTGACGACCTGCAATTGGAAGAAGTGGCGCAGGAGCACACCCGCAGTGGCAAGCCGGTGATCCAAACCTTGCAGGATTTCGGACTGCTGGACCTGGAAACGATTCTTCAGATCATGGCCGATCACCTGGGGACGGAAGTGGTCGAACTGCACAATCTGGAATTGGCGCCGGAGGTTTTGCAGACCGTGCCGGCCTCAGCCGCGCGCATGCACCAGTGCCTTCCGGTGGCGGTGTATGGTTCCAGCGTGCGAATCGCTATGGCTGACCCGCTCGATCCGGCGGTCATTGACGAGTTGAATTATTTGACCAGCAAGGAGGTTCAGGTGGTGGTGGCTGATCCTGCGCAGATTGAAAAGGCCGTAAGCAAGTTTTACGGGGAAGAAAGCGAAAGCGTCAGTGACATCCTCAAGCAATTGGGTGCCGACGCGGAAATCGCCAAGGAGGACCGCGCGAGCGACATTCACTTTGAGCCGTTCGAGGACGAATTCAAAATCCGCTATCGCGTGGACGGCGCTTTGTATGAAATGACGCCGCCGCCCAAGCATCTGGCCTTGCCCGTCACTTCGCGCATCAAGGTCATGGCCAACCTGGATATTGCCGAACGGCGGTTGCCGCAGGACGGACGCATCGGCCTCACGCTGGGAGGGAGACAGATCGACCTCCGTGTATCGACTCTGCCCACTCAGTTTGGCGAATCGGTGGTGCTTCGCGTGCTCGACCGGTCAGCGGTGAACATGGAGTTGGAATCGCTCGGTTTCCCAAAATTTATTTACGATCACACGGTCCAAACGATTCAGCAACCCAACGGAATCTTCATCAACACCGGGCCGACCGGCTGCGGCAAAACCACGACGCTTTATTCCTGTCTCCGGCGAATCAACACGATTGATTCGAAGCTGCTCACGGTCGAAGACCCGGTCGAGTACGACATCGACGGAATTATGCAGGTGCCGGTGAACGAGCCCGTGGGCATGACCTTCCCGCGGGCGCTGCGTGCGTTTTTGCGTCAGGATCCGGACGTCATCATGCTGGGAGAAATCCGTGACCTGGAGACTTCGCAAATTGCCATCCAGGCGTCGCTCACGGGCCACCTTGTGCTCAGCACGCTGCACACGAACGATGCGCCGGGTGCCGTCACGCGCCTCATTGACATGGGCGTCGAGCCGTTTCTGATTTCGTCCACGCTGCTGTCGGTGCTGGCCCAACGGCTGGTGCGCACCATCTGCAAGAAGTGCCGGACGCCTTTCGAGCCGACGGAAAATCAGTTGTCGCTGCTCAACCTTTCGCCGCACGACATCGGCGACAAGGTTTTTTACTACGGACGCGGCTGCGCGAATTGCAACGACACCGGCTACAGGGGACGCAAAGGCATTTTTGAGTTGCTCGTCATCAGTGAACCGATTCGCGCTTTGATCAACGAGCGCGCGCCGACTGTCGTCATCCGGCAAAAGGCCGTGGAACTGGGAATGGTCACGTTGCGGGAAGATGGTATGCGAGGTATCTTTGACGGCGATACCACAATTGAAGAAGTGCTGAAATACACGTAACCCAAAGATCAGTTATGCCAAAATTCAACTACGTTGCCATGGATTCGCGGGGCAAGGAGACCAAAGGCACTCTGGAGGTGGCGAACCAAAACGAAGCGATCAGCCGGCTCAAAGAAATGGGCTACTTCCCCACGAAGGTAATCGAAGCGGATAAATCCAAAGCAAAGCCCGACAAGAAGGTCAAAGGCGCGGGGGCTGACGCGAAAGGGAAAAAAAGGGGCGGGTTCAATATCAATATCAGGATCCCCGGCCTTGGCGGAAAGGTTAAACCAAAGGTGTTGACGACGTTTACCCGGCAGTTGGCGACGCTGGTGGACGCCGGTTTGCCCCTGTTGCGCGGACTGCGGGTGCTGGAACGGCAGGAAAGGAACCCCAACCTCAAAAGAATTATCGGTGATCTTTCATTGGCAATCGAAGGCGGCAGCACCTTCTCCGAGGGCCTGGCGCAGCACCCGAAAGTGTTCAATCGGCTCTATGTGAACATGGTCAAAGCCGGCGAACTGGGCGGCGTGCTGGAGGTGGTTTTGAATCGTCTGGCAGAATTCATGGAGAAGGCCCAAAAGATTCGCGGCAAAGTTAAAGCAGCCATGTTTTATCCCTGCGCCGTGATGTTCGTGGCCGTGACAATCCTGACCATCCTCATGGTCTTCGTTATTCCAAAGTTCGAGCTGGTTTTCAAAGACATGCTCGAAGGCCAGAGCCTGCCGGCTTTCACGGACTTCGTTTTGAGCGTCAGTCGCGCCATTGCCGGACATTTCGTGGTCGCGTTGATCTCAATCGTTTCTTTCTTCATTGTTTTGAAGTTGTTCACGCGAACGAGATTTGGCCGGCGTTTGTTTGATCGGCTAAAGCTGAATTTCCCGATCCTGGGGCCGGTGGTCAGCAAGGTCGCCATCTCCCGCTTTACCCGAACACTCGGCACGCTGGTCAGCAGCGGTGTGCCGATTCTACAAGCCCTGACGATCGTTAAGGAGACCTCCGGCAACGTCGTTGTCGGGGAAGCCGTGTCAGCAGTCCACGAAAGTGTAAAAGAGGGCGAAACGATCACTGCCCCGCTGGAAGCCTCGAATGTCTTCCCACCCATGGTCGTCAGCATGGTGGACGTGGGCGAACAGACCGGCGCGCTGCCCGAAATGTTGATGAAAATCGCCGACAATTATGATGACGAAGTGGACAACGCAGTTTCAGCGATGACCTCGCTCCTGGAGCCAATTATGATTGTGTTCCTGGCCGTCGTCGTCGGCAGCATCGTGATTGCCTTGTTCCTGCCCTTGATCAGTCTCATTGACCAACTCGGTGATCCTTCTTCCGCCGGCAAGAAAGGCGAGGAATAATCGGTCTTTGGCAGTTTGCGAAGTGGCCACCGGCCTGTTGCGGTGGCCATTTTGTTTTATTGGGCATTAATATTCGGTTGACAATCAGGAACGCCTGTTGTAATTACATTGTCATTACATTGCATGGGCGTTTGATTTACAATTAGCCATACAATGGAGTTTGATTGGAACAATACGCCCTTTGAATGGGACAGTTCTTTGACGCCACGGGATGTTGAAGAGTCGTTTGAAGACCCTTTCGCGGTCAAACTGTTACCGGACTCGTCCCGCTTTTCCGTCCAGGCGCGCTTTTTTAACCTGGGTCGGACCGCGGCGGGGACCGGGGTGTTTAGCGTGTATCGGACGAATGGGAAGCAGGTTCGGGTTATTTATGCCAGGCCGTTTGACCCGGAAGAACAGTTCTTCTATCAACGGAAACTGAATCAAACGCTGGCGGGTTAGAGCAGGCACGAAATTGGCTATCAAAAGACACAACCGCCGACTTTGAAGGAAAGGCTCGCAACGCATCCGGGCAGGACGAAGAACCGTCAGGGATCGCAAAGCCATAACCGAACATGCATGCCATCACGAACTGGGAAGAAGTTCCGCTTTTCGATCGCGACGAGGCCGAAGCGGCGTTTTGGGCAGAAAACCGTCCGGACCTGCGGTTGATGGAATCCTCGCTCGCGACCTCGGCGGAATCGGCGGAATCGGTGACGATCACCTTGCGAATCGACCCGCGGATGCTGGCGCGGATCAAGCGTCTGGCGCGGTCGCGTTTTCTGAACTACCAAAGCATGATTAAACAGTGGCTGAGCGAAAGAATGGAACAGGAATTGCGTGAAAGGTGAATTGGAACAGCCTCGAATCATAATGAACAGCGCGCGAACCAGCTTGAGCAATCGGCCCGGAAGACGGGAGGGGCGATCCGCGACCCATCCTTCGGTTTCGGATGCTCGTCGCTCCGGCTTCACGCTGATCGAGCTGCTGGTGGTGATCGGCATCATTGCTTTGTTGGCGGGTTTGGTGGTCGGCCTGACGGCCTATTCGGCGCGCAAAATGAGGGAGAGCCGCATTCGGGTCGAATTGGAACGTATCGCCACGGCCATTGATGCGTACCACGCTCAGTTCAATCAGTATCCGCCTGACAATGTGGTGAGCAAAGACCCGCTCGTTGTCAATCCAGTCACCAACTCGCTTTACTACGAACTGACCGGAGTCATTGTGGATGACAAGGGCAACAGGTTCCGTTCACCCAATCGTCAACAATGGATTGGCGCCACTATGGTCAGCAGCCTCTTTAACGCGGACGGTTTTGTGAACGCGGGCGCCAATCCAAAGGAGATCAAGCCGTTCATCAGCTTGAGATCCGATCAGCACAAGTCGATCCTCACGTCACCGGTTGACGTTGAAGTTCTGGCGGTGCCGGTGGATTGGCCGCTGAATATCCCGCTTCTTCCGCCGCCTTTCAATTCCACCGATCTCAACGTCAAGCGAATCAATCCCGTGCGGTATGTAGCCTCTCCGCACGCGACCAACAACCCTGCCACTTTCGATCTCTGGGCGGAGTACGTGGAGGGGAAAAAGGTCAAAATCATTTGCAATTGGAGCAAGGATATTCTTGAGAAGTGACCATGCTGTGGCGCCAGAAAAATTTCGG
>QHOP01000413.1 GCA_003219345.1 Verrucomicrobiota bacterium | reverse complement strand
ACTGCGCCGAAGTCGTTGGTGAAATTCGTTCGCCAGATCAGTTGGCCATCCGTGACGTTGAGGCATTGCAGTTCGCCTTTGCACGACAGCGCATAGACGCGGTCGCCGTCCACGACCGGCGTGCAGCGCGGCCCGCTCGGTCCTTGCATGTCGCGAAACGGGTCGTCGATTTCCTTTTTCCAAAGCTCCTTTGCATCGGCGGAATCGAGCGCGTGCAGCGTTTCCCTGCCGCCCGGATTGTCGAAGTAGAAAACTTTGCCACCCGCCACGACCGGCGATGCCAGTCCTTCACCGACCTTAATTCGCCAGACAATCTTGGGATCATCCGGCAGTTTGCTTGGAACGGCGCCGCCGTCCGGCACACGTCCCGTTCGCAGGGGTCCGCGCCATTGAGGCCAATCGGAAGCAGACACGGAAAGAAGCGAAGCGGCAAACAACAACCCAGCGGCGGCCCACCGTGGAAAAATCATGCGCGCGAATTCACCCGCAAACGTTCGAGCCGTCAAGCCGGAAACCAGAAGCAGTTTCAGGTGTTCGATCGCTGCTTTCTCAAACAGCGCCAGAGGTGTAGCTTTAGCTTGTGTGACCTTCCGGGCGAGGTGGTGGATTGGCCTAGCGGCGCGAACGGGTGCGTAAGCTGAAGCTTGCGGCTACCTCGGAAAGTCCCGGTGATACCGCTTCAGCAGCGCCTCCGGGTCATTTCGTATAAAGTAAACTCTGCCCCGGAGCTTTTTGGTTTCGCCGGGCTTCAGTCCTCCGACACGCGGATCGTTGTGCAGGCAGACAATCACGCCTTGAAACAGCTCCTGCGTTTTGTCCCAGGCCATTGCCAGCAGATATTTGTTGTCACGGGAAAAGCAACCGATGAGGCCATTGATCGGCTGATCGAGGCTGATCGGACGCGGGTTCACGTCTTCAAGGTTGATTCCTTTTGGCACGTAAACCTGGCCGCCACGGTAAATTGCTTCCTCTGTGCGGCGCGTTTTGTCGAGCGTGGTCAAGCCGCGCTCGGTGAAGATAAAACTTTTGTCGATGTAGTTGGACTGATTGCGTCCGGCAAAACGGTCCACCCTCATGCACGGCTGAAACCATTGCACGTCCACAAACTGGTCGCTGAGATTTTTCAGCGTGAGCCGAAAGTCCACCTCATCCTTACCGGCGCGAATATCGTGTAGAACTTCAACGTTTGGAGCGACCGTTGTGCGCAATCGCAGCCGCTTCCCGTTCTTGTTCGCGGAAACGAGTTCGGTTTTGTGTGGAATCGTTGTTTCACGCCAGTCGCGATGCGTCGAGCCGCTGCGGCAAAACGCTTCGAGGTATAAGATTTCCACTTTGCCGCCTGGAATGTTCGAGCCGGAAATGGCGAGCATGTTGTTTGTCCAGGCGATGGTCAGGCCGTCCGTCGATCCCGCCGCCACGGCAGAAAGGCCGGCCAGTAGTGCGCAAATGAAGAAAAGCAGGCCTACCAACTGGACATACCTGCCCCAGTGGGGCGAGTGTCCTCGCGAGCCTCGATTGGGTTCGAGGAAAACGATTTTGCTCCGCGTGCGGGCCGAGTCATAGAATGAACAAGACATTTTCACTTTTTCTGTTTGCCGCCAGCGTTGTTCAGGGCTCGCGAAGGCCCTCGCCCCACCACGTCAATTAGCTTTCGCTGGCCCACGCGGGCGGATTCTTTAGACGGAACAGCATCTCACCCGCCTTCGGCACGAGCAGGATTCCTTCGTCCTCGCGGTTCGCGAAGTCTTCAACGCGAATGCTGTTGGGATCGCGATAACCCAGATTGATTCGTCGGCACATCTCCGGTGGAATCTGCGTGGCCAGCGTAACGCGGGCGCGCGGTTTTTCCAGTCCGTTTTCAAACGTCCCCAGACCGTAAACATGCGCGCAATGCGCCAGCACGCCCCACGGGTGATGCTTGAATTTGTCCCACTGCTTGAGGAAGTAGTCGCGGCAATGGTAACCGACCGCCTCGATCACCTTGCGATGCGCGACGCAAACTTCTGAAATGTGCGGCGCATAAATAATGAGTTCGCCGCCGTCGGCCAGCACGGGCTCGAGTTTGTACATGGCCTTGCCGCCGGTCCAAACCTCGTCATACATCTTTGGCGCGCAGGAGAGAATCGTATCAAACGGTTTCTCCCGGTAAACGATGTGACGTTGCCGCGACAAATCGCTCGCGCCGTCCCACGCGCTTTCCGGCGCACCGGCGAACAATCCGGCCAGTCCTTGTTCCTCCACCACCATGCAAAAACAGAGCTTGGGCACGGTGACCATCGAGCCGGCGCGGTCCACAATGCGGCGGACGGGCGTCCATTTGTTGCCGATGATTTTCGGCGTGGTGATGACCGCGCCGAGCCAGTGGAAGAAATTCAGAATCTCCGGACCGGCGACGCCCGGAAACAGATACTTGTTGCCACCCGAAAACCCGACGACTTCGTGCGGGAACACCGGACCGATGATGACAATCTGGTCGTAATCGAACACCATCCGGTTCACGTCCACCGGCACGTCCATCGCGAACAGGCCGTTGGACAGCTTGCTGATTTCGCCGGCCGGGATGACGCCGACGCATTTGAGCGCGGAAGGGTCGTTCCAGGCGTGGTTGAAAAAACGGATGCGACGATACGTTTCCACACGTTCCGACTCGGAAATCTCCAACCGCCGGCAGATGGCCGCCTCGCTCATCGGCTGGTGCGTGCCGAGCGCGATCAGGATATCGAACGCCTTGGTCGTTTCGCCAATCTGGCGATAGAGCGTCTGGAACAGCAGCCCGACCGGCGCGGTGCGTGTGCCATCGGGAACGATGACCAGAACTTTCTTGTCGCGGTAATCTTTGGCGGGGCAGGCTTGAGCCATCACGTCGGCAACCTGTTCACGGTTGAGTCTGCTGTCGACGGAAGCGGTTTTATAGACGGGAGACATTGGGGCGCTAAATCGTTACATCGTTGAATCGTTACATCGTTGAATCGTTACATCGTTGAATCGTTAAAAAGCTATATGTGTTTAAATGGTGCGGCAAAGAAATCCGCCGTCCACGCGAATGTCTGCGCCGGTGACGAAACCGCTGGCTTTCGGGCTGGCCAGAAAAACGGCGGTACCGATCAGCTCCTGCGGCTCGCCGAACCGCCCCATCGGTGTGTGGCCCAGGACAGCTTTGGCTCGATCCGTCGGCGTGCCGTCCGGGTTGAACAAAACCCGACGATTTTGCTCTGCCGGGAAGAAACCGGGGGTGATGGAGTTGACGCGGACGCCTTTGGGCGCCCACTCGCACGCGAGGAACTGCGTCAGGCTGAGCACCGCGGTTTTGGCGGCGGAATACGCCACGACGCGCGAGAGCGGAATGTGCGCGGAGACGCTGGCGATGTTGATGATGCTGCCTTGGCCGCGTTTGACCATCGCCGGCCCGAATTCCTGGCAGGGCAACAACACCCCGCCGACCAGGTTCAGATCAAAGTTGGCTCGCCAGTCCTCCAAAGCGACTTGTTCAAAGCGGCGATCCGGACCCAGGGTTACTTTGGGATCATTCCCGCCCGCGGCATTCACCAGAATCGTGGGTGCGCCTAGCGACTTCTCAATTTGTTGATGGGCGGCCCGCAAACTCTCTTGCGACATCGCGTCGGCAGAAAAAAAGGCAGCCTGACCGCCCGCTTGCTTGATGTGATTCACTCTGCCCTCGCCGCGCTCCGCGCTGCGGCCCACGACCGCGACACGCGCATCGGCTCGCGCCAACCCTCCGGCAATTGCTCCGCCCAGCGCGCCGGTGGCTCCGATTACCACCGCAACTTCGCCAGTCAGGTCAAACAGGTTCATAAATTGAGTCGAACGAGAGTGTGCGTTATGGGATGCGAGCGGAGAAGGGAAAAATGTTGTTTGTCCGTGGTGGTTGTCGGTGGCCAGTCGTTGTTGAACCTATCCGCGGCGCACGGCGTTCCCCAACTGACCATTGACTACGCACAACTGACAAATCATTCAAATTCCCCACTGGCCACGCGCCAATCGCTGCGTTAGTTTCCGGTGTATGGTTTCGTTGCCTAAACCCGAAGTGATTCTCACCCACGAGAGTGATCTGGACGGGCTGGTGTCGGG
>QHOP01000412.1:4186-7305 GCA_003219345.1 Verrucomicrobiota bacterium | reverse complement strand
GCGTCGGAACGTTTTGAATCCGATGGATGACCGCCTGGCGCTGGACAGCCTTTGGGCGTTGTATGTCAGCGGCGGGTTCAACGAGGCTTTGGCCGAAAAGCTGCTCGGTCATCGCAGTGAGGATGTTCGCGCGTGGACGATTCGCCTTTTGTGCGACGCGAAGCGGGTCGCGCCCGCGACCCAGCGGCGTCTGGTTGCTGTCGCGTGCACAGAGCGAAGCCCGGTGGTTCGCAGTCAACTCGCCTGTTCCGCAAAACGCCTGCCGGGGAAGGATGCCCTGCCGCTCATCCGCGAATTGCTCCAACGCGACGAGGATGCCGCCGATCCGCAAATTCCGCTCCTGATCTGGTGGGCCATCGAGAGCAAGGCTGTTTCGGATCGCGATCCGGTGGTTGGTTTGTTTTCGTCGCCTGCCGTCTGGCCGCATGCGCTCGTTCAGCAACACATCGCCGAGCGCGTTGCCCGGCGCTACGCGGCGGAAGGGACTGACGAAGGCCTCGTCACTTGCGCGCGGCTTCTGTCGCTCGCACCGGGTGATCCTGACACGGACCGGCTGCTCAAAGGGATGGAACTGGCGCTGGCCGGACAACGGCTTGCGAAAGTCCCGGCGCCCTTGCAGACTTGGTTCACCAGAGCCTGGCAACGGAAAAATCCGAGCCCGCATTTAGTTCGACTGGGATTGCGCCTTGGAAGTTCCGAAGCGAAAGCGTTGGCGTTGAAATCCGTTTCCGAAGAGAAAACGCCCGAGGCGGATCGCGCCGTTTTGATCGAGGTTCTCGGCCAGGTCAACGAGCAGCAGAGTGTGCCGGTGTTGTTGGACATGTTTGAAAAATCGAATTCGGCGACGATACGGAACGCGGCGTTGTCGGCTCTGCAGCATTTCCCGGATCGACGGATCGCCGACGTGATTGTGGAGATGTATCCTCGATTGGCCTCTGACTTGCGCCAGCGCGCGCGCAATGCCCTGTGCAGCCGGCCGACGTGGTCAGCGGCGTTGCTGGATGCGGTGGACGCGGGAAAGACCGCCCAGGCCGAGTTGGGTTTTGATCAACTACGCCAGATCGTGGCGCTGAAGGACACCGAACTCACGAAGCGTGTGGAGAAGCGCTGGGGTAAAGTCGAATCAACTTCTACGGCCGAAAAGGAGAATACGATCAACCGCCTCCGGCTGGTGCTCAAGCCGAGCGGGGTTGCGGGTCGTCAGGGCAAAGGCGATCCGGTCGCCGGCAAACAGGTGTTTCAGCAAACGTGCGGGGTCTGCCACAGATTGTTCGGCGAGGGGAACATGATCGGGCCGGACCTGACGGGCGCGGACCGGAAGAACACCGAGGCGATGCTCTTCGACATAGTCAATCCCAACGCCTTTATTCGACCGGAATACGTGAGCTACGAAGCGATCACGAAGGATGACCAGTCGCTCGCGGGCCTGCTGGTTGAATCGTCGCCCGTCGCGGTGACGATTCTGGACCGCAATAACGCTTGCTCGAAGCCATGACGCCGCAGCAAGTGATGGATTTGTTCACTTACCTGCAAAGCGACGGGCGACCTGCTCCGACCACGACCGGCCAATGAACCGTGATCGTCATCCTGAGAGTAAATGAATACAGGCGCAGCCCTCTTAAAACCAGTTCAACCGGTCCTTGCGGGTGTAATACAGTGTGCCAAGAAGCCGCATTTCGACCGTGAGGAAGTAGAGCGACAGGAAACCACTCAGCAGCGCTGTGACCAGTGGAATGGAGAGGAAAGCCAGCACAAATCCGACCGCCAGCTTCACGGCGTAAATTACTAAAAGCACGCAGCAAGCCACCAGATATTCGAGCGGCACTTTGCAAATGGAAGGTATGACGAAAAGCGGATTCAGCCCGGTCAAACTGTCGGCCATGGCCACCGCCAGCATGGCCATAGGGAAATAAAGTATCGCCCAGCCTGCTGCCAGGAGTGTGCCGAGCAACAAGCCCGGGTTTACACTTTGATTGAGAGCGAATTCGATCCCTGACCAGATCGCAAAACCGGATAAAGGGCCAAAACAGAAAACCGCGATTGCCAGCGCGTGCAGAAACGGCTGAAGGATGTCCGCCCAAAAGTCGGAGAATTCAGGCCAGGACGGCATCGATTCCTCGCCCTGGGCGGAGGATTGGACGATTTTCTGCAGGTAGGAAAACAGATAACCGCCGGAGATTGCCGTGATGAATAAACTTCCGATCATGAAAAAGATCGACAGGCCACCACGGGGTCCCAATGGTCCGCGCTTGAGAAAATCCAGGAATGCGAAGAACAATGTGCCGCCGATCAGCAGGGCAATGCCGCTGCCTTTGAATGGATAGACAAACGCTTCAGGGAATTGAGCGAAGAAAGACTTTGCCTCCGCGCGGCGGGCGAAAACGCCGAGTCCCATTTGCATGCACTGCCCGCCGCACAAGCTGCAAAACGGGAGAGGTTTGCCGCCGACCTTTCGCGTGGCAACGCAACTGGCGCAAAGGAGTTGATGACAGCGGCCGCAGACCCATTCAGCCGGTTGCTGCGGATGATTCTTGCAAGGGCTCATTCCCGACGGCAACACCGGCGTCGGGACGGCTGGGGGATGCGGAGCAGAGGCGATTCGGATGCTCACGGGCGCGTCGTACAGCATTTGCACGACGCCCAGATAAAGGGTCTGGCCCGGTCGGATCGGTGATGACTGAATGGGCTGGCCGTCGAGGTACGTGCCATTGGTCGAGCCCAGGTCCGTTACCGACGCTGATCCGCTTTCGAGGAGGATTTCGCAGTGATGACCGGAAACTGAAGGATCGTCGATTTGAAGGTCATTGTCGCTATGGCGTCCGAGCCGATTCAAGCCCGGCTTGAGTTCGACTTGCGCTCCCTGGCGCGGGCCGCTTTGAATCATCAGTTTAGCCATACTGTCCAAAGTGGACTTCTTATCAGATACCAGCCTGAAAAGCGATTAAAAAATGGGAATCCCTCGCTCTACAAGTGCGCGAAACGTGGCTGACGACGGCCAAGTTCCAATTCCGAGTCACCGGCACGAGCGGCGAGAGGTTTATTGTGAATTGTCGAGCGCCGGGTCTTCAAATCGCGCGCGACCGCCCTGCTAAATTGGTTGACGCAACGTGGCGCGGTTG
>QHOP01000412.1:0-4106 GCA_003219345.1 Verrucomicrobiota bacterium | reverse complement strand
AGCGGTGTGTGGGATGAAGTGACGTTGATGAAAGAAGTCCCGGTCGCGGAAGTGGCGATCATCATTTGCGATATGTGGGACAAGCATTGGTGCGAAGGCGCCACGGAGCGGTGCGGCGCGCTGGCCGACAAAATGTCGCCGGTCATCAAAGCCGCGCGCGTCAAAGGAATCCAAATCATCCATGCGCCGTCCGAGACGATGAATTTTTACAAGGACACCCCGCAACGTCGCCGGGTCATGCTCGCCGCGCCGGTGGAGGTTCCCAAACCGCTGGAAATTTCGGAACCGCCGTTGCCCATTGATGATTCGGACGGCGGCTGCGATTCGGGCCAGAAACCGTGGTATAAAGCCTGGACGCGCGAGACCGCGAAGCTGGACATCGGTGAATTCGACGGCATTTCCGACAACGGCCAAGAGGTTTACCGTTTTCTCCGCCAGCTGGGCGTGAAGTATCTGATCGTCATGGGTGTGCACACGAACATGTGCGTGCTGAACCGCACGTTCGCCATCCGCCAGATGACGCGCTGGGGAATTCACTGCATGTTGGCGCGCGACTTGACGGACACGATGTATAACCCGCAGAGCCGGCCGTTCGTCAGCCATGACAAAGGAACGGAACTGGTGATCGCGCACATCGAGAAATACTGGTGCCCATCGTTGTTGAGCGGCGATTTGGTCGCTGGTTTGCCGTGACTTTGACTCGACATTCGCTACACGGTGCCTAGATTTTCGATATGGCTGCGACTGTAGAGAGCGAAAAAGTCTGGACGGAAGCCGAATTGCGAGCCCTGCCCGAAGACGGTTACCTCCACGAAGTGGTCCATGGAGAATTGGTCATGAGTCCCGAGAACAGCTTTTATCACGGGGATATTTGCGCCGACCTGGTGATGGCGCTTCGGGCGTTCGCCAAGGCGAACAAGTTGGGCGCAGTCTGGGACTCCAGCACGGGTTTTTGGATGAAAAACCGCAATTGCCGTGCGCCGGATGTTTCCTTCGTGTGCAAAGCGCGGTTGAAAGGTTTGAGACGGTCCACAGCGTCATTTTTTCAAGGAGCGCCGAACCTGGCTGTTGAAATTCTTTCGCCGATAAATACACGGCAGGAAATTGACGAGCGGCTCAAGGATTTTTTTCCAGCGGCACGCAGATCGCGTGGATCATCGATCCCGCGATGGAACGCGTCGAAATCTGCCAATCGCTGACCAATCGGGCTTTGCTGTCCGCGGGCGGTTCTCTGGAGGGCCAGCATTTGTTGCCCGGCTTCAAGTATCCCGTCGCCGATCTGTTCAAGGAATGGGATTGGTGAAGGGTTGGATGGCAGTCGAACTGGAGGTTGCAGCGGCCACATCGTGGAAACTCGGCTCAACTCTTCGGATACGGCTTCCGGCGGTCGCTCTACGAGCAATGAACGGTCACCTCAATACGTCGCCCGGCCGCCGGACAAATCGAACACCGCCCCGGTGCTGAAGGAGCAATCCTCCGAGCAAAGCCACGCGACCATCGCTGCGGCTTCCTCCTTGCGCCCGAAACGATCCATCGGAATGCGCGACCGCATGTAATCAACGTGACTTTGAGGAACACTGTCGAGGATTTCGGTCTGGATGACGGCGGGGGTGACGCAATTGACAAGGATGCCGCTTTTGGCCAGCTCTTTGCTCAACGATTTGGTTAGCGCGATCACGCCGGCTTTGGAAGCGCTGTAGTGGCTGGCGTTCGGATTGCCTTCCTTCCCGGCGATCGATGCGATGTTGACGATGCGTCCGTATTTTTGCGGCAGCATCTTCGGCACGATCGCATGGCAACAATGAAAGACTCCCAGCAAATTGACTTCGATCACTTCGTGCCATTCGGTCGGCGTCATTTCCCACAACGGCCTGGTCGCGCCGGCAATACCGGCGTTATTGACGAGGATGTCAATGCCCCCGAAGTGCTTGAAAGTGGCTTCCGCTGCCGCCTGAGTGGACTCAGGCCTGGTGATATCCACGACCGCGGTGTGGACTCTGCCCGCAGCCGAGAGGCTTTTTTCGGCTTGTTCAAGCCGCGCGGCGTCGCGATCCCACAGACTGCAACTTGCGCCCGAAGCCAGCAGCCGTTCCACTATGGCGTAGCCAATGCCACGCGCGCCGCCGGTGACAACCGCCTTCCTTCCCGCCAGATCGATTTTGTTCATGCGAGTTGTTTTTAATTAGGGTCCCTGGTCCGATTTGTCGAGTTAATGAAAATGAGCGCGGTGTAGCACTCTGGCGAAGCATCGGGTCGGACGCCTGCTCAAGAAGGAGATCAGGCGTTTAGAAACGAATGCGTTGTAGCCGGCAGGGGCGTCAGTGGCTGGTAGTCTCTGCGCGTTGGCGCGGGTCAATCCAAAACCAGCACAATGCGCCGAGCAGGCACACGAGGCCGCCAAGACCAATGCCAACCTGCCAATGAAAGTATTTGCTTACCCACGGCGTGACGACCGGTGCCAGCAATCCCCCGCCGTTGCCGCCTGTGTTAACAATGGCGGCCGCGATCCCGCCAAGGCGGCCACCGACCTCGACCGCCGTTGACCAGAACGATCCCTCGCAAGCCCCCACCGCGCCCAGCGCCAGACTGAACCAGGCGACGATCCATGCCGGTTCCTTCGCCGCAACGCCCAGTCCGAGCAGTCCGGCACCGGCAACCATCCCGCCCAATGGCACGACGGCTCGGCCCCAACGATAGCCGAGCGGGCGTTGCAACCTGTCCGACAGCCAGCCCCCGAGTGGCATGCTGATCGCCATCGCCAGCGGTGGTATTCCCGCGTAATACTGGCAGGCGGTTTTTCCCAGGTGCAGCACTTCATCGAAGTAATAGTGCATCCAATAGAAGAAGAGGTATTGGAAATAACCAACCGCCGCGTAACTGAGGGTCAGCAGGATAACGCTTCGGTTCCCCAGCAACGCCGACCACCCGGACGTGTGACCTTTCTGTTGACTCGTCTCTTTCCCATCCCCGTCTGGCGATGAATCTTCTCTCCGGCTCTGTGGTCTCACACGCGAAACCAATATCCAGGGTCCGGTCAACAGCGCCGTCGCGACGCCGGTGATGAGGAACGCTCGCGTCCAGTCAACCCGGGCAACGAGCGCGCCAAAAACCTTATAGGTGCAGGCGATGCCCAGCAAGGCGGCTCCGTTCACCAGCCCGTTAACCAATGAGCGTCGGGGCAGGGGAGCCGAGTCCGCCACGGCCCGCGCGCAACCAGGATGCAACGGAGTGGTGAAGAAGCCCATCAGCCCACGGACGACGATCAGTGAAAGCCAGATTTGCGCCGCGCCAGCCCAAAGAAATCCCACGACACCCGTCAGCGCGCCGAACAGCGCCGAGCCGAATCCTACGACCATGAGTGCGGTTCGCGCGCCGAAGCGATCAATGAAAAACCCGCCCGGAATCATGCAGAGGGTATAAACCAGCAGGAACGCGGAATAGATCGCACCCATCTTCTCGGGGGCGATGGAAAACTGTTTCATGATCCGTTCATCCCCGGCCACGGCCATGCTGATACGGTTCAGGTGGCTGATGAAACAAAGCGCCATGAGCAAGGCGACGATTCGCCAACGCACAGGGGCGGGTTGGCTCCGTGCTGAATCAATCGGTGGGTTCACAGGAGTGCAAAGTTCCAAATCCAAAGTTCAAAGCTCAAAAGAATTCGAAGGTCCAAACAGCAACGGGAACCGCTCGAACCAGCGTATGAAGTCTGGCGCTTGGAGTTTATTGGCATTTGGAATTTGGTGCTTTTCATCTTCCCGACTCCGCGACCCGATACTTTTTGACGAACTCGTCGTTCAACGTGATGCCCAGGCCGGGACCATCGGGCGCCGTGATCCAGCCGTCCTTGGCTTGAAACTTTTCGTGCGTCAGTTCGTGGCGCATCGGTGAGTCATCTACGCAGTCCTCGAAGATAAACGCGTCGCGGCAGTTGCAGAGCCAATGGAGGCTTGCGGCAACTGTGACGGGGCTGGTGTAACAATGGTTGCAGAGCCGCGCACCGATCTCCTCGACACGAGCCCGAATGTAGGCGGCGTCGGTAAATCCATTGCGAGAAATATCCACCTGATAAACATCGAGGGCGTGGCGCTCAATCAAGGGGCGGA
>QHOP01000090.1 GCA_003219345.1 Verrucomicrobiota bacterium | reverse complement strand
TGAAACTCCGCGAGCAAACGGAAAAATCCTTCGGCACACGCCGCCGCGAACTCACTGACCTCGAACTGCGTCTGGCCGAACGGGAATCGTTGATCAACCGACAATTGGAAGGACTGGTTCAGCGAGAAAAAGATTTGCGCGACAAGCAACAGGATCTGGAAGAAAAGAAATGCACGGTCGAATCCGAACGCAACGAATTGATCTGGCTCGCCAGGCTGCGCAAGGAACAGCTCCAAAAGCTTTCCCATTTGAGCGAGGCTGAGGCCCGCGGGCTGCTCTTGAAAGAAGTTGAACAGGAAGCGCTGCGGGACGCGACCGATTTGACGCGGCACATTTTGGAGGAAGCCAAGCTGAAGGCGGAAGAGCAGGCCCGCCGCGTGATCAGTCTCGCCATCCAACGGTACGCAGGCGAACACACTTTTGAAACCACCACGGCCACAGTGGCGTTGCAGGGCGACGACATCAAAGGGCGGATCATCGGCCGCGAAGGGCGCAATATTCGCGCCTTCGAAGCGGCCACCGGAATCACCGTGCTCATCGATGACACGCCCAACGCGGTCGTGTTGTCCGGTTTCGACCCCGTGCGGCGCGAAATTGCGCGGGAAGCGATGCAACGGCTGATTCTCGACGGGCGGATTCATCCGACGCGTATCGAGGAAGTCGTGGCCAAAGTTTCGCAGGAAATGGACGAAGCCATCTTACATGCCGGCGAGGAGGCGGTCTTCAAGCTCGGATTGCCGCCGATGCACGTGGAAATCGTCAAACGGCTGGGCCGGCTTCGCTTCCGCCACAGTTTCTCGCAGAACATCCTGGATCACTCGGTCGAAGTCGCCCAGCTGATGGCTCTGATGGGAGCGGAATTAGGGCTCGACGTTACCGCAGCCAAGCGGGCCGGTCTGCTGCACGACATCGGCAAGGCCATCAATCACGAAGTCGAAGGCTCCCACGCCATCATCGGGGCAGAGTTCATCAAGCGTTACGGTGAATCCGAAGACGTAATCAACGGCGTGGCCTCACATCACGACGAAGTCCCCCACACCAACGTTCTGGGAATACTTGTCAGCGCCGCCGACGCCATCAGCGCCTCGCGCCCCGGCGCTCGCTCGGAAACGATGACGACTTATATCAACCGATTGGAAAACCTGGAGAAGGTCGGCCTGTCATTTCCAGGCGTTGATCGATGTTTCGCTGTCCAGGCCGGCCGGGAGTTGCGGGTGGTGGTTCAGCCGGATCAAATTGACGATGAGCAGGCTTTTGTCCTCGCGCGCAACATTGCCCGAAAGATTGAAGAGTCCCTGCAATATCCTGGACAAATCCGCGTCACAGTCGTTCGCGAGACGCGGTGCGTGGAGTTTGCGAAATAGACGAGGCAACAGCCGCTTGTCGGTCGTGTAGAATCAACGTCCTTGGTACATCGCCGGCGGCAAACCGGTTTCCCAGCCGCGCGGCTCGTTCCACGGTCGCGCCGACGCGTTTTCGGGTTCGGTGCTCGCACAGCCGGAACAAAGGATGCCGACAACCCCCAACAGCAGCAGAAAAAGCCCAAGCGAAAGACTGATAGATTTGCGTTGCATGAATCTTATAAGCCAACCAAAACGACATCGCCTTCCATGATTTCTCCCTGCTTCCAGTCCGCCAGGACGTTGGCGACGCTGCGATGAGATTCGGTGGTCAGGATCCGAACTTTGGCAACCAGTTTGCCGGAGCGGTTCACAAGCATTTCGCCGCGAGCCAACACACCGTCGTCGAGCCCGATGTCCAGGACGACAAATTCGTATTTCGGATCGACCGCAACGACTTTGCCTTTCAAGTCCGGAGGCAACTCAACCTTCGTTTTCGCTCCTGTCAGCAAGTCCAACTCCGACTTCGTCTGGTTAAGCGTCCGCGCCAAAACCTTGTTTTCCTTTTTCAACGCGTCGTTGTCACCCACCAGCTTTTTATTCTCCACCATCGTCGCCTTAAGCTCATCAATCGAGCGACCTAAAGCCGACCACGCGGCCAGCTTGGTCTGCGCGTCGTTTCTTTCCAGAGTTGTCTTGTCGAGTCGGGCAGCCAGATCGTTGGCGCGCTTTTCCTGCTGGTCCGCCTTCTCACTCGCGGCAGCGAGGTCGTTCTTGGTTGTATCCAGTTCCCTTTTGGCTTTTTCGGCCGCCGTCAGGGCTTCTTTGGCTTCCTTGCTGGCTTTACGCTCGGCTTCTTTAGAAGCGGATAAACTCTGCTTTGTCGTTTCCAGGTCGGAAGTCAGCGTCTTGATTTTCTCCGCCACCATCAACTGGCTGACCGCCAAGGCGGCAATGCCAGCCAAAATCGCGATGATTAAAGAAATCCTGACCATTCTCTTCTCGTTTAAGGTTTAATTGCTGTTACAGTAAACAGCCCGCCTGACAGTTGTCAACGTTCCTGCCACAGGCTCCATTCCGCGTCGGCACAATTCGCCTGGCCTCAATAAACCACCATAAAACTCCCGTCCGATTGAGCAAAGGCCGCTGGCAGGCTCCAGACTGGCACGCCGTCGGCATGACCTTTTTCAGCAGTTGCTTTGCCATGTTTATCAAAGAGCTGCCATCCCAGCGCACCGCCCTTTTGCCAGGCGGTGCCTTCCGTCCAGGCGATCAGGACCTCCCCTTTTGAGTTGGCGGCCACAACCGGGTGTTTGCGCTTTTCGCCGCCGGGAGCGGCAGCGGGACGCGAAAGGCTCAAGGTTTCAGGCTCGATCACATTGAAGTAAACCTGGCCATCTCTCTCCGTAGCGGCCACAACGCCGGAATCGCTCTCGGCGAACGCACAACTGCTCATCGGACAACTTTTAATCATCCATTGGTTCACCGTCTCCACTTCAAAGTTCGCGGCGTGATCGCGCGAGACCAGGAGCGTCATGTCACGGCTCATTTCATCCGCCGCGCGATAAACGATGTAAAGCCTCCCTTTCGAGTCCGCAAAAGCCCGCAGACCGCAGCAGCCGCAGGCGCCGGTTGCTCTGCGATTCGCTTGCTCCTCGCGTTTGAACGTTCCTCCCTCGTCGGTCGAATGGGCGACAAACACCGCGCGACCGGCTTCTCCCCTTTGGTTTCCGGGCGGACTCGCGTGCCAGACGACATAAACGTTGCCCTGCAAATCGGCCGCGACGGACCCGCCTCCGTCCAGCCCGGCTGCCCAGGTGATGAGGTTGCGCTCCGGTTCAAATGCCGTGTCCGCATCATTTGATCGAGTGTACAGCATCGGCGTGGCTTCCTTGCCGTTTACCGTGACGCGAGCGGCGCCTTGGCCTCCCATCCAGGCCACATGCACTCGGCCATTTCTGCCGATGGCCAGTTGCGCGCCGCGAATCGTTCCCGTGGCAATCGCGCTCGCCGCCTGGCGGTTGACGCGCATGGGCGGTGAAAAAGCCTCTTCGCCGGGTTTGCGCCGAGCGTAAAAAATGTCGCCGCCCTGCGGTTCGCCTTTGAAGTAGATCAAGTGGACAACACCTTTGGCATCGACTGCGGCTTGCGGCTGAATGCCGCCGTCGGGCGCGCGAATCACACTGACCTTGGCCGGGTCTGCTCGCCCGTGTGCAATCGACAAACTCCAGAGGCACGCACAGAATGCAAATGGGAGAAAGGCTGCTTTTTGATTTGAAGTTCTCATGGTGCCAAGCCTGGCAAATTTATACCTCTGGCCGTAAGTAGCAAAGAAAAAGCGCACGCTTGATTGATCCGGCAGCGCTGGCAAAGCCGCTCACGCGGCAAGCGCCTTCAGTGTTGAGGCATGTCGATGCCCAAGGTGTGCTTGCGAATCTCTTCAAGGAGTTGGGTGGGGCTGAAGGGTTTGGTCAGGAAAATCGCGGCGCCGGATGATTCCGCTTCCTCGCGGGTGTATTTATGCGGATTGGCCGTGAGCATGATGACCGGAATGGCGCGCGTGGATGGCTCTTGCTTGAGTTGCCGGAGGGCAGAGAGCCCATCCATGTTTGGCATCATGGCATCCATGACGACGAGGCAGGGGTTTTCGCGCGTGGCAGCTTCAACCGCCTCGCGCCCGTTGCGGGCCTTGATCATTTCGTAGCCGGCGTTTTCCAGATGGTGCTGAATCAAGCGCAACATGAACGGCTCGTCATCTACGATCAGTATTTTATGCGGCATATCGGCCTTTTCAGCGACGTTTCACTCGGCCATGATGAGAAAAGTCTGGTCATCTTTCAAGCTTGTATTCGCTTGAAATTTCGCGAGCTCTGCAGCCAGTTCGTCCTTCAACTCCTCGGCCTTCCGCGGGCGGGTCGTGGTTTCCTTGAGCCATTCCAGCAAGCGCTCCTGGCCGAAGAGATCGCCTCGTGCGTTGCGGGCTTCGGTCAGGCCATCCGTGTAGAGCAGAACACGGCAGTTTCGGGGCAACTCAGCCGTTTCATCCGTGAAAGGCGTGTCGGGTAGAATTCCCAAGGGCATTCCTTCGGGCGAAAGCATTTTGACTTCCGCATCGCCGGCGACGGCCAGCAGCAACGGGCAATGGCCGGCACTGGCGGTAATCAGCCTTCGTTTCCTGATATCAACGTAAACCAGTTGCGCCGTGATGAACATGTCCACTTCAGACAGTTCATCGAACAGCAGTCGGTTCACCCGCGAGAGCAGTTCGGAAGGTTGATTGGTCAATTCCGGCAAGGCGCGCAACAAACTGCGTAAGATCGCCGCAAACATGGCCGCGGGAATCCCTTTCCCCATCACGTCGGCAATAATCAGGAGCAACGCGTGGTCGGACAATTTGACCGCATCATAAAAATCGCCGCCCACCTGGCGCGCACTCTCGCAGTAACCGGCCAGACCGAAGCCGGGCAATTGCGGCACTGTTTTCATCAATAGCGATCGCTGGATGTTCTTGGCGATCTGCAGATCGCGTGCCACGAGCAGGTTGTTGACCCGTTCCTCTTGAAAGCGTGCGTTGACGATTTGAATCGCAAGAAAATCCGCGAACGTATGCACCACGTTGGTTTGCGCCGCGGAGAACGGAACACGCGAGATTGTTTTCCCCACCGTGAGGGCGCCGATCAGCGTATCACCGAAATAAAACGGATGCACCAATCCCAGCGAGTCCGGTTTGGCCCGCTGCAGCGGATCGTCACCCTCCAGTGCTTTTTGCTGGTCGAACCAAATGTCCTGGCGGTTCAACGCAGCACGCACCTCAACCGGACGGGCCAAACCGGCCGAGTGCGGCACCTCCAGCGGCTCCAAATCCAACCCCGGTTCGGAGGCGGTGAATACGACGAGCCGGGACTGTTCCTTGGGAACCAGGCGCAGCACGAACCAGTCCGCGGCAGTGATTCGCAGCAAGTCGCTCAGCAGGCGCCTCGAAAAATTCTCCAAACCGATTGACTTTCCCTGCTCCGCGCTGAAACGAAAAATGGCCGAAAGGCTTTCATAACACGAGCTGAGCTCCTCCGCCATGTCGCTGATGATTTGTTCGCTCTCGGCCAGCCGGCGATCCAATTCTTCCAGATTTGCGGGAGGCAATGTGAGGGAACCCGTTTGAGACGGACGATTCTTGCACATCCACAGGGAATTCTCGCCCGCACCACGAAAATATAGCGAGCTGTCCATGAGTGACTGGATGAGGTACAAGCCCCGGCCACGCTCGCTCTCCGAATCCGGCAGCTGGACGCGCTGCGGCCAATCGAAACCCGGCGTGTGGTCGTTGACGCGCAACTCGACTTTCGCCGCGTTGCAGATCACTTCGATTTCAATCGCTTTCGATTTCGCCCCGTCGGCGGCATGATTGATGGCGTTGTTGCAAGCTTCGGCGAGCGCCAGTTCGCACTTCGTCAAATCCTTTGCCGCCAGACCTTGTTCAGCCAGGAACCCGCGCACGGCCAGGATAGCCGGCCGCACCTCCGTGAGGTCGCAGGCGAGCGAAAGCCGCAACGCGACTCCGCGCGAGGATTTGCCGGGCGATTCGGACATGCGTTCCTATTTCTTGACGATCTCGAAGACCCGATGCAGACGGGTGAGCTCAAGAATCTGCTCGACGGGCGCCGTTGGATTCAGCAATCGCACCGTGCCGTTTCGCGTGCAAGCCGTCTTGTGCAAGGAGATCAACGCGCCCAGACCGCAACTGTCCAAAAAAATCGTTTGCGACAAATCCACGTCGATGTTCTTCGAACGTTCGGCCAGCGCGCCGCGGACCTGATCACGAAAGGAATTTGCATTGGCCGCACTCAGTTCCTTGACTCCTTCGATGCTAAGAGTGTCTCCCAGGACCTGCACTTTTATTTTCATAAGCTTTCTTTTTAAAAATCTATGAATACCCGTCGGCCCGCCGTCCAACCCAATCTTTTTCCAAACTGAGCGCGGCTTGTCCTCCCGCAAACTCGGGAAGGCGCTCAGATTATAGGAACCACCCTTGGTTGCAAGCCCCCAGCTTTCAACCCCGCGCGCGCAGCTGGCGGACGCCGCGATGAATCCGGAGACTCCCCAATCCCTGCTCCAGCCGGGAAAACTAACTTTTTCTCCCAGAATTGGTCTTGACTAAAAGAACGGCTACCGGGAAAAATTAAGAGTGCTCAAGTGACCTTGAAAGGTTGCTGACAAAGCCTGTGTCGCCACCGGGAGGAACTGCATTTCCCGAAAGTCAGCGCGTTGTCTGCGGATGTCCCAGTGGCGGAGCGAAAAAGTTGCGACGGGCGCGGCGGATCGAAAGCGCGACTCGAACAAAAAGCGGGAATCGTTGCATGCCAATTTTGGTTTCACCGTTACGGCAAGTGTCCGGTGTCTCCGCGGACGCTCCCTCCGTTTCGCGACGAAAGCCAGCTTTCACGAGAGGGCATTCAAACGGGCACCTCCTCGTTTCTTGTTTCCTAATCGTCTCTCTCGTTGCCGCATCCGCACTGGGCGCGGAAAAAATCACCCCGATTCAGGAGATCCTTCGCGACAACGACGGCAATTTTGTTCCCGACCGTCTCGGTGAAACTTTCACGCTCTCGGGCGTTCTCAACTCCGACCCCATTAACCTTCGTGGATTCGGCCCTGACGCGGCGGAATATGCCACCATAGTCAACTTGCAGGACAGCACCGGCGGCATTGTGCTATTCACACGCAACACAGCCCTGTTCAGCAGCGGCTTCAAGCGGGGCGACTCCGTCCAGGCGCGCGGGAAACTGTCACAGCATAACGGAATGGAAGAATTGATGCTGGTCGAAATCCGACGGTTAGGCTCAGGGGCACTGCCCAAGCCCCGAGATGTCCTGGTGGCGGATTTGCTCAGCGAGCGTTGTTCGGGCCAGCTCGTGCGCGTGGCCGGAGAACTGATCGTGCCTCCGGATCTCCTCGATAAAAAACGTGGGTTGCTGCTGCGGGATCGTTCGGGTGAAATCCCGGTGATCGTCTCGGACCGCTTTTTCGGCGATGCCCGGTTCGCTGACCGGCTCTTGCGCGGCGGCAAAGCGGAGGTGGTCGGCATTGCCGGTCAGTATTGCAAAGACCCTCCGTTCAATTCCGGCTATCGACTGATCCCGCGCGACGCACAGGATTTCGATTTTCCTCCGATCCCGCCGTACCGGTTCATCATAACGAGCCTCGCGGTGTCCGTGCTTCTTATCGCGTCTGTTTATTTATGGTTGCGCCGACGCAGCGCCGAGCAGCACACTCGTGAGCTGACTCTTTTGACGGAAAACCTCAAGCGCTCCGAGGAAGCGCTTCGGCTGAGCGAGGAGCGATTCCGCAAAGCCTTTGAAGAAGGCCCGATCGGCATCGTGCTCGGCAGCGCTGATTTTCGGATCCTCAAGGCCAACCGCGCCCTCTGCCAAATGCTGGGTTACACGGAACAGGAATTGGCGGGTCTTCGCTTCGTTGATATTACCTATCCGGAGGATGCCGAACAAACGTTGCAACTGGGAGGCAAATTATTCAACGAGGAGATTTCCAGTTATCAAATGGAAAAACGCTACGTCACAAAGGGCCAGCGCGTCATTTGGGCCCATCTGACCGCTTCCCTGATCCGCGGCCCCGATGGCAAACCGCTTTACGCGTTGGGAATCATCGAGGACATCTCGAGGCGCAGGGAAGCTGAACAAATCCTCGAAACAAGCGAGCGCCGCTTCCGGGCGCTGATCGAGAAAAGCTCGGATTCCATTTCCCTCATCAATCCAAAAGGAACCATCCTCTACGATGCTGAACCGGCAACATTCCGAAATCTGGGTTACGCCGGCGCTGAAGTGGTCGGCCACAGCGCATTTGAATTCATCCATCCTGACGACGTCGAGATGACGAAAAAGCTGTTCAACGACCTGGCTCATAAGCCAGGCGGCACCATCACCACGCATTATCGTATCCGCCACAAGGACGGCTCGTGGCATTGGATGGAAGGCACCGGAACCAACCTCTTGAACGAGCCCAGCGTCCAGGCCATCGTGATCAACGCGCGCGACGTCACGGAGCGCAAACGAGCGGAAGAAAAGCTGCACCAGTCGGAGGAGCTCTTTTCGAAAGCGTTTCTCGCCAGTCCCGTAGCGATCACCATCGCCACGCTGACCGAAGGCCGTTTCATCGACGTGAACGACAGCTTTCTGCAACTGATGGGATATTCCCGCGAGGAGGTCATTGGCCGCACGGCCTTGGAGTTGGGCATGTGGGTGAGCCCCGATCACCGCGCTGCTTTTGTGCAGTGCCTCCGCGATGGCGGCTCTTTCCGCAACCGCGAATGCGGTTTCCGCACTAGGTCCGGAGAAATTCGCGAAGGTCTTGGCGCCGCCGAGTTGATCGAATTGAAAGGCAAACGCTGCATCCTGACGCTCATCCTCGACATCACCGACCGCAAGCGATTCGAGGTGGAGTTGGCCAAAGCGCGCGATGAAGCGCTCGAGTCGGCGCGGATCAAATCGGAGTTTCTGGCCAACATCAGCCATGAGGTGCGCACTCCTTTAAATGGCATCATCGGCATGACCGTTCTGCTTCAGGACACATTGATGACGACCGAACAAAAGCAGTTTCTTAAAACCGTCCAAGCCAGCGCCGACACCTTATTGACAATTATCAACGACATCCTTGATTTCTCGAAAATCGAGGCTGGCAAGTTGCAGTTCGAGACATTGGACTTCGACCTGCGAGGCACCGTCGAAAGCACCATCGAACTCCTGGCGGAACGCGCTCAAAACAAACAGATCGAGCTTATCTCCGTCATTTGCGACGATGTGCCGACCCTCTTGCGCGGCGACCCAGGCCGACTCCGACAGGTGATTACCAACCTGGTGGTCAACGGGATCAAGTTTACTGAAAAGGGAGAAGTGGCCCTGCGCGTGACCCGCGAGAGCGAGACGAACACGCACGTGACCGTCTGCTTCACGGTGACCGACACCGGCATCGGTATCCCTCCTGACGCGCTGCCTTACCTGTTTCAGGCCTTCTCCCAAGCCGACGGGTCCACCACGCGCAAATACGGCGGAACCGGTCTCGGTCTGGCTATCTCCAAACAATTGGTGGAAATGATGGGCGGCCAGATCGGTGTCGAAAGCACTCTGGGCCAGGGCTCAGTGTTTTGGTTCACCGCGAAATTCGAAAGGCAAAAACAACCTGTCGCGGCCCCACCCATCAAAGGCATTCTCGACGCTGTGCGGGTCCTTGTCCTCGATGATAACGAAACGAATCGAAGCATTCTGCTCCATCAGACCGCTGCCCTTGGAATGCGACCGGTGGGCGCCGCCAACGGAACAGAAGCATTGAAACTGCTGCGACAGGAGGCAACCGGGGCCGATCCTTTTATGCTGGCGATTTTGGACATGCAGATGCCCGGGATGGATGGCTTGAGCATGGCCCGTATCATTAAAGCCGACCCGGTGATAGCGCAAACGCGCCTGTTGCTGATGACCTCGTTAGGGCCGCGCAATGACACCGCCCTGCTGCGGGCGGCGGGCGTGGGCGCTTTTCTGGTCAAACCGGTCAAGCAGGCGCAACTCGTCGACTGTCTGGTCAGTGTGCTGACCGCGACCGTGCCGAACGAAACGCGATTCTGGCAGCAACGCCGCGAGAGCGTCACAGGCTCAACCAGGAAATCATTGCGCGCCGATATGCCTCTGTTGCACGTTTTGGTCGCGGAAGACAACACTATCAGCCAGAAGGTTGCGATTGGTTTGCTCGAGAAGTTCGGATGCCGGGCGGTCGCCGTGGCCAACGGCTGCGAGGTTCTGCAGGCCCTGAAACTGGTCCATTACGATATCATTTTCATGGACTGCCAATTGCCTGAGTTGGACGGTTACAAAACCACGATGGAAATTCGGCAGCGCGAAGACAGTCCAAGCGACGGTGCGCCTAAGCGCGCCTACATCATCGCCATGACGAGCTACGCAGTGAACGGCGCGCGTGAAAAGTGCCTTGCCGCAGGTATGGACGACTACATCAGCAAACCTGTCCAGTTGTATGCTCTCGAAAAAGTCCTGCTCCGGGCCATCGATTACCTCGCCCGCGCCGAAGCGTCCGACACAAACGGGACGATCCTTGATCCCGCAGCCCTCGCTCTGTTGCGTCAATTGCGCCGTCCCGACAAACCCGATCCGGTTGCGGAGCTGATCGATCTTTTCGTTCAGGAGACGCCCAAGCGCTTGAGAGAAATGCGAACCGCAGCCTCGCAGTACGACGCCGAGGCACTCGCGGCCGCGGCTCACAACCTGCGCGGCTGCGCCGGCAGCATCGGCGCAGTCAAAATGGCCGGCCTTTGCGAAAAGCTTGAAGAAAACGCAGGGCGCCGCGCATTACAAATTTCATCCCGTCTCTTGAACGAAATCGAGACCGAATTCGATCGCGTGCGCCAGGCGCTCGATCTTGAAAGGAGCAAGCGGATCAGTTGACCCAGCCGAATTGTGTTCCCGCAAAGGAAACTGAATCGGTCGCGCCTTGCCTTTTTTGAAGGGCGTATTATGGCATTGCGAACGCAATGCAAATCTGCTAGTTTTCCACCCACTTTATGTTGGCTTTGGTTCTAGGAAATGGCTCTCTCTGGAGCTGCGCGCCCCGCCTGAGGCAACTCGGGATTCGCTGTCAGCACTTCAGCAAGGACACGGTCCGTGATTTGAATCACGACTCTGCCGAACTCATTTACTTGCTCCCCTTCAAAACGCTCGCCGATGCCGACTGGCCGCAACTGCGAGTCAAGCTCGCGCAAGCCAATCGCTGCTACATTGTCGTGAGCGACCAGCTCAGTTCGGCTGAAATCATGAATGCCGCCCGCGATGGGGCGTACGATGTCTTGCTCACTTCGGATGGCGACGAGCGCTGGCTCGAATCGCTGCGCAAGGTAGTGGACTCGCAGAAGCTGTGGCTGCAGTTGTACGGCGGCGCGCCGCTCGGATCGAAAGACCTCCTCGTCGGCCAGTCAACGGCCATGAAGTCGCTGCGGCAAGCGATCGAACGTCTCGGTCCCACCGTGGCCAGCGTCCTCATCCTGGGCGAATCCGGGGTTGGAAAAGAGCGGGTTGCCAACGCGCTCCACATCGCCTCCGCCCGCGGCGCGTTTGTGGCCCTGAATTGCGCCGCGATTCCGAAGGAGCTCATGGAGGCCGAATTGTTTGGCGCGGAGAAAGGGGCCTACACCGGTGCCAACAAGACACGCGAAGGACTGGTGGAACAAGCCGCCAACGGGACGCTCTTTCTCGATGAAATCGGCGAACTGGACGTCAAACTCCAACCGAAGTTGCTCCGATTTCTCGAAACCCGAAAAGCCCGCCGCGTTGGCGGAAACGCCGAAATACAATCGGAGGTCCGCGTGCTGTCCGCCACCAACAGCAACCTCGAAAGTGAAATCATGGAAGGGAAGTTTCGCTCCGACCTTTATTATCGCCTCTCGGAAGTCATCCTGCACGTCCCGCCGCTGCGCACCCGTCCCGCCGACATCTCGCTGCTCACGTTGGCGTTTTTGAAGGCGGCCGGCGAAAGACTCGGCAAACATTTTGATAGTGCTGAACCGGAACTGATTCATAAATTCCAGCAATATGACTGGCCGGGAAACGTGCGTGAATTGAAAAACGCAATCGACCGGATGGTCATACTCTACGACGGCCCCGTGCTGCGGGCGGCCTGGTGGGAAGTCCCCCAAAGAATCAACTCCCGCACGCCATCGCATCCCCAATCATTTCAGACGGCGCCGGCGCAAGCGGATGGTCGGCCCGTCGCTCTCAATCGAAAACAGAAGCTTGAAATGGCGCGGCAGCTGTTGGAGTCCAGCGGCAACGATCTTACCTGGGTAGCAGCCCAGCTTGGCATTCACTCGACCACCCTCTACCGTTGGCGCAAGACCAAGAAGATTTAAGCCCACCGGTTCACTTCAGAAAAATAAGCGTCCGCGCCGGTGAAGCTGGCGATCATCCGCGCCAATAAGGACGCGCGGCGTTATCGAAGGCAAGAGTGCTAACAGAGGATTCAACAGGAGGAAACAGAGATAAAGGACTCATGAACTCTCCGTTGCCTCTGTTTGCTCCTGTTAAGGCGGGGTGGGTCGTGCTGTCTCGGCGTCGGCTTCTCCTTTTCGCAAGTGCTTGATGAACTGGTGCCCCGGTCAGGACTCGAACCTGAAACCAATTGATTAAGAGTCAACTGCTCTACCAATTGAGCTACCGAGGCAGCCAGGAGACGGAAAAGAGTGAGGGGGCGCCGGCAGTTTTGTCAACACTTGGACGACCCTGAGGCGCTCGATCGGGTTGCCATCCGATCTGCGTCTCAGTGTCATTCTCCGCCGAGGCAACGGGCGATTTCGTCATTCGACCATCGAACGCAAGACGGCCAATGAATACTCGGAGGAGTTTCACCCGGAGGTCCGGCCAGTCGAATCCCCACTACAGTTGGTCGGGATGA
>QHOP01000411.1 GCA_003219345.1 Verrucomicrobiota bacterium | reverse complement strand
TGGCCGCGCTCAAGGCCGGCGTGGACAAAGTGTCGTTTGTGGATGGCCGGCTGGACCATTCCACTTTGCTGGAGATTTTCACCGACGCAGGCGTCGGGACAGAGGTCGTGCTGTGAACCAGCGATGAACCGCCAACATCCAACCGCGAACGTCCAACGTGGAACGGAGCGCGTTGTGCCCGGCTGCTTGGTTCGATGTTCAGCGTTCGATGTTCGATGTTTGATGTTCTGAACCATGAAAGAAATCGTTCCTCCGCCTCCTGCCATCGTCCGCAACGACATGGCTGCGACTCAAGCGTTGTTCCACAAGCATGTCGTTCCCAGCTACGCGCGGTTTGAGCTGGCCCTGAGCCACGGCTCCGGCAGTTATCTCTACGACGTGGCGGGGCGGCGCTACCTCGACCTCGGCGCGGGCATCGCGGTCTGTTGTCTCGGCCACGCGCATCCGGAGATCACCAAAGCGCTGGTCGAACAGTCCGGCAAACTCGTCCACGTCTCGAACCTTTATTACACAGAACCGCAGGGACGCCTGGCTGAAGCGCTCGTCAACCTGCTCGCGCCCGGCAAAGTTTTTTTCTGCAACAGCGGCGCGGAAGCCAATGAAGGATTGTTCAAGCTGGCGCGCAAGTTTGGCCACGGCGAAGGCCGCTACGAAATCATCACGGCGCTGAATTCGTTTCACGGCCGAACGCTGGCGGGCATCGCGGCGACGGGCCAGGAAAAGGCGAAGCAGGGCTTTGAACCGGCTGTGCCCGGCTTCCGCCACGTGCCTTACAACGACCTCGACGCCATGCGTGCCGCGATTTCGCCCGCGACCGTTGCGGTGCTCATCGAAGGCATCCAGGGCGAAGGCGGAATCACTGCGGCCAGGCCGGAGTATCTCCTCGGCTTGCGCCAGTTGTGCGACGAGAAGAAGCTCTTGCTGTTCCTCGATGGCGTGCAGGACGGATATTTTCGCACGGGACGATTTCAAAGCTTCCAGCGAATCCTGGAAAACGCGGAACACGAAACGCGGAACGCGGAACGTTTTCTTCCCGACGGTGTATCGATGGCGAAATCCCTTGGTGGCGGTTTTCCGATCGGCGCGTTCTGGGTGCGCGCGCCGTATGCGGATTTGCTCGGACCCGGCACCCACGCGAGCACCTTTGGCGGCACGCCGCTCGCCTGTGCCGTCGCGTTGCGCGTCCTCGAAGTCATCCAGCGTGAAGACCTCGCGGACAACGCACGCGCGGTTGGCGAACACCTCAGGACCAAATTGCTCGCCTTGTCACAAAAATACCCGAGTGCCCTCAAAACCGTCCGCGGGCTTGGACTCATGCTTGGCCTCGAACTCGCGCCGGATATTCCAGCGTTCGCGAACCATGGCGAGGCGCCCTCGATCCAATTCGTAAACCGGTTGCACGACGCCGGATTGCTCACGATACCGTCCGGCACTACGGTGATTCGCCTGCTGCCGGCGCTGAATCTGCGGCGGAGCGAAGCGGAGGAGGGGATAAAAATTATAGAATCGGTTGTGGCGAAACTGGGCTAAGCTTTATGAAACATCTGCTGTCTCTGGAAAAACTGGCGCGGTCGGACATGGAGCGAATCCTGGCGGATGCCGTCGTCTTCAAAAAAGAGCGTAATCGTCACGGCAAACTGCCGCTGGCCGGACAGACCTGGGCGCTCATTTTCAACAAGTCGTCCACACGGACACGCGTGTCCTTCGAGGTCGGCATCCGCGAGCTGGGCGGCCAAGTGCTGTTTCTCACCGCAAACGATATTCAGATTGGCCGCGGCGAGCCAATCAAAGACACCGCCCGCGTGCTGGGCCGGATGATTCACGGCGCGGTCATCCGCACCTACGCGCAGCGCGACGTGGAGGAATTCGCCCAATACTCCGGCGTGCCGACCGTGAACGCGCTCACGGACGACGAGCATCCGTGCCAGGTGTTGTCAGATATTTTTACGTTTCAGGAAAAGCGCGGGCCGATTCAGAGCAAGGTCGTAACATTTATCGGAGACGGCGCGTGCAACATGCCGATTTCGTGGATGTTTGCGGCAGCGAAACTCGAATTCGAACTTCGGATTGCCGCCCCGGAGCATTACCAACCATCAAGAGAATGGTTCGATCGAGTTACAAAAGCCACTGACAGACCCTGTTTGCTGGAAGGGGGGTCGCATCGTTCCAATGGCAGAATTGTCGTCACAGACGATTTGCGCAAGGCGGCGACGGGCGCCGACCTGCTCTATACCGACGTCTGGGTTTCGATGGGCAAGGAAGCGGAAGCCGCCGAGCGCATCAAAGCGTTAAGCGGTTATCAAATCAATCGGGCATTGGTGAAACTGGCGAAACCGAATGCGCTGATCATGCACTGCCTGCCGGCTTATCGCGGCAAGGAGATCGACGAGGATACTTTTGAGGCGAATGCGCAGACCATTTTCGACCAGGCGGAAAACCGTCTCCACGCGCAAAAGTCCATTCTGAGCTGGCTGGTTTCCTGAATTTACCTCCTCCACATTCCGAGGCTATGGATCCTTCCGGATCGTCGTGCGCTCGCGGATCCAGGCCAAATCGACATTCCCCGGCGAAGGAATCTCGTGCCCGACCTTTTGTCCCAGAGGCGCGGTCACAAACGTGCGGCGATCGCGCCAGTGATGAGTTTCCACATGGCCGTCGGCAAACGCGATCACGCCGGAGCGATGGTGATGCGTGGCCGGATAGTGGAAGAACCCATCCGAACGAGTTCCCGGCATACTGACAATAAAAGCCGGCGTGCAAATATTCTGCGGGTTCACATCCTGAAAGAGAAACATGCTCGCCGGGGCGGGAATGTCGGCGCTCTTTCTGGCGACCTGGTAGCGCGATGAAATGTAAGCGAAAAAGGATTCAACCGGCCCGAGGTAAACGTTCATCGAGTAACTCCGTATTTGAGGCACAGGCCTCCCTTTGCTCTGCAAATAGGTCACCAGGTCCGAAGGGCATTTGTAAGCCGCCGGCGTCTTCAGATAGGGAGCGAAGGCGGCGTATTTCGGATCCAGCAGATATGCCCGGTTCGTGAAGCCAGGGATGAAGTCGTGAAACCAGCCGAGGACCCAAATGGTGTCTTTCCCGGCGTCACCCGGACGTTTGCCGCCGTTGGGCACCAGCGTGTCGTTGAAATCGCCGGCGTAAATGTGCCACGTCAGCGCCAGTTGCCGCTGGTTGTTGATGCACTGGACACGTTGCGCCTGGGCTTTGGATTTGGACAGAGCCGCTAACAACAGCGCTGCCAGGATCGCAATAATGGCGATGACGACCAGCAACTCGACCAGCGTAAACGCCAGACGCGGATCGGGCCGCGCGCCGACCACTCCGCTGTATCGCTGTAATGACTGGCTCATTGCTTTCCGCCCGACCTCGATCAGACTTTATCATCAGGCGTCTCTCCGTGAAAAGTGGAATTGAATCGGACCATTTTGTCCGCCAGGCAACATGCCCGGCTCGACGGCAGGCCGGAGGCCCGCCACGACAGCGGCAGATGCGCGCTATCGCCCAGCGCCCGATCGACGAACGGGAGGAAGACAATCTGAATGCTTCCGGCAAAAAGGGAGCTAAGCCCGCATGTTTCACAGCACTCGTAGCCGCCGACGTAAGGAAATATCCGGGCTAGACGCGCCGCCGCGCACTGTTAAGCTGTCCCGGTTATGTCAACGCAAGCGCCCAGCGCGCCTCAGAAAGTGAACCTGCGACGGCCCGACGTGATGGAAGCCGTGCAGGCGCAGGTCGTCGCTCATTACCGCAGCGAACTGGTGGACCGCATCCGCGCGCACGGTGGGATTCTCTCCGCTGACGGACGGCTGACCATCAAGCTGGCGAAGGAATTCGGCTTTTGCTACGGCGTCGAACGCGCGATTGATCTGGCCTACGCCGCCCGGAAAGTTTTTCCGCCCCCGAAACCGATCTATCTGCTCGGCGAAATCATTCACAACCCCAAAGTGAACGACCAAATCCGCAACATGGGCATCCGAACCGTTTCACCAAAGCCGACCGACGAAGAAATCAGCCGCTTGAGCGCCGACGATGTCGTCATTATTCCCGCTTTCGGCACGGAGGTCGGCACTCGCAAAAAGCTGGAAGAAACGGGCTGTATGATGGTCGATACAACATGCGGCGACGTGATGAGTGTTTGGAAACGCGTGCGGCAATACTCGAAGGAATCGGTCACGAGCATCATTCACGGCAAGGCCAAGCACGAAGAGACCAAGGCGACCACTTCGCAAGCGACCGCTTACGGCGCCGGCCATTACCTTGTCGTGTTTGACCTCGCCGAGACGGATTACGTGTGCGACTACATTCTGAACGGCGGCAACAAGCAGGAGTTCCTGGAAATATTCAAAGGCGCCTACTCTCCTGGCTTTGACCCGGATATTCATTTGCAGGCGGTCGGCGTCGCCAACCAGACGACCATGCTGCGCGGCGAGACCGAGGAAGTCCAACGCCGCATCAAAGCCGCGATGGAAAAGAAACACGGCAGCGGGAATTTACCGAGCCATTTCCGTTTCTTCGACACGATTTGCGGCGCGACGCAAGACCGTCAGGACGCCCTGGAAAAAATGCTCAAGGAACCGATGAACCTGCTCATCGTCGTGGGCGGCTACAATTCGTCCAACACATCGCATCTCGCGGAGATGGGCGAGAAGGTATTGCCGACCTACTTCATCAAAAACGCGGCGAAGATGGCTTCGGACAAACTCATCGTCCACTACAATCTGCACAAGCAGCAGGAAGTCGAAACGCGCGACTGGCTGCCGGACGGAAAAATCACCGTGGGCATCACCGCCGGCGCGTCGTGCCCGAACAATTTGATCGAGGACGCGATCCGGCGGTTGTTCGAGTTGAAGGGTGTTTCCGTGCAGGAGTTGCTGGCGAATTGACACGATCCGGACCATTCCGAGTCCCGCATTCCGCGCTCCGAATTTGAACCATGCCCCGCACGCGCGAAGAACTGGAGCAGCTGGAACGCCAAAGCCTCGCGCCGTACGCCCAGTTCAGCGCCGACACCCGCGGACGCGAATATCCCGAAGAGCCGCCCGACTGGCGCACACATTATCAACGCGACCGCGACCGCGTCATTCACTCACGTGCATTTCGCCGGCTCGAATACAAAACGCAGGTCTTCCTCAACGGCACGGGCGACCATCTGCGCACGCGGCTGACGCACACGATGGAAGTCGCCGCCATCGCCCGCAACGTCGCCCGCGCGCTGAAACTGAACGAAGACCTGGCGGAGACCATCGCGCTGGCGCACGACCTCGGCCACTCCCCGTTCGGGCACAAAGGGGAAATGGTTTTGGACAAGTTGATGAAAGACCGCGGTGGGTTTGAGCACAATCGCCATGGCCAAGCATTTTACCAGCTACGATCAGCCAGGAAAGCGCAAAGGGTTTCAGGCCAAATCCGCTTCGCTCGAAGCGCAGGTCGCGAACCTTGCCGATGAAATCACTTACTACAGTCACGACCTTGACGACGGACTCGACTCCGGCCTCCTCACCGAGAAGGAATTGAGCCGCAAGGTGCGCCTCTGGAACCAGGCCGCGCGCACGGTGACAAAGCAATGTGGCGAATTGGCCGAAGAGTGCCGCCGCTACTTCATCATTCGCTGCCTCATCGACGGCCAGGTGCGCGACGTGGTCGAGACCACCGAAAAGCGCGTTCTGGATTCCGGCGCCGCTTCCGTGGACGATGTTCGACGCCGGTCCAAACCCCTTGCGCAATACAGTTCAAAGCGGCGCGAGCTGAATCTGGAACTGCGGGATTACCTCTACAAGAACCTTTACTACAATCCGCTCGTCCATGAACCAAATCAGCGCGCCGTCCGCATGATGGAACAACTGTTCCATTACTACCTCGAGCATCCGCACGAGGTCGGCGCCCAATCGCGGAAACGAATCAAAAGGATCGGGCTTCACCGCGCGGTTTGCGATTACATCGCGGGCATGACCGACCGTTACGTGCTTCAGGAGCACAATCGGGTGTTCGGGTTGCGGGTGTGATTTCCCCTGTGCTTCGAGCAGACTCACGGCAAACCGGGACGCCTGGGCGGCGCCGATTTCCCGGCCAGCAACTCCTCAATCTTCGCCTTCAACTCGGCGTAGGCCTTCTCCCCTTTGACGTATTGTCCGCCGGGATGCACGAAGCGGATAACCCCTTTGCGGTCGAGGAGGAAGCTGACGCTCGTGAAGTCGCGGTCGCCCGTGTCGAGCCACCAGCGCTTGAGTGTTCGCCATTCGGGATCAATGGCGACAGGGAACTTGAAGCCGAATTGCCGGGCGTATTTCTTCACCTCCTCGACGCGCAGCGGCTCGTCCGATTTGTGATGGTAGAAGCCGATGACTTCCAGCCCGCGCTTGCGATACTCGCGATAAAACTCGTTCAATGCCGGGGCGGTGGCTTTGCAATACGGACAACCGGGAGCGGTCCACCAACGAACCAACACGACCTTGCCGCGCAAATCCTGAAGGCTGACGGGTTCCGAGTTCAACCAATGCTCGACCTGCCATTCCGGCGGTTTGGTTCCGATCGGTTTTTCCTCGGCCCGGGCCGGCAAACTCGCGTGACAACTCAACGCGACGAGAAAAATTCGCAAGCCCACGCCCAGGCCACGATTGCGCTTGCCGTTCATGAGGACCATACCTTCTCACACTGCCCGAAAAGCGCCAATCACTCCTTCGCGCTGGATTTGATGGTTATCTTTCCGTCTTTGACCTCAATGCTCTCCAACTTGCGGATCGTTTCCGCGTTTTTGGGGTCGTTATAGACGTTCTGGGCGAGGTTCCGCGCCCGAAGTTGCGCCATGATGTTTTCGGGCGGGCTTTGGCCTTTCACCTGGAGCGACTGCATCGTGACGAAGAGAGTGCCGTCTTGAAGCGAGATTTTCAAAGCTGCTGATCCGTTGAGAAATCTTCCTTTGAGCTTGGACAATCCGGGCAGTTGCGCCAGACCGTCGTCCATCGGCATGCTCACTTGTCCTTTGATCTGGTCTCCCTCGATCATCACGTACAGTTTCCCTTTCAACTCCTGCCAGGCAGGATTGTTGGCCATCAGCGCGTTGATTTCGTCACCGGTCAAAACGAGCGGCGGCGCTGCCTTCCGGGTCGCTAACGCGTCGTTGAAAGCGGTCACCCGTTTGTTCAGCTCCGCGTATTCGGCCGCCGGCATTTGGACGGTCGGCAATGCCATGGGACTCGACTCCGTGTATTGCTCGACGAAGGCGGCGAATTTATTAAGGCCGTAGCGAACGGCGAAAAAGCCGGCGATGCCCACCAAAACCACGATGACCAGCACCGAGATGCAACCGTAGAAAAAACAGCCGCGTCGCTTGGTTGGCTGCGGGGAAGGCGTGCTTTGATCGCTCATATACTCCGGTGGTTTTGGCGGAGTATGCCGTTTCGGCAGGCGCCCTCAATGAAATTTTCAGCGGCGAAGAACACTTCCATCCAGCTCGAACATTTCACATCCTGCTGGCGACCCGGAGCCGGCGCGGCAGGCAAGATGCGTCCAACAGCAGCGTAGCGAAGATCGGTAATCTGCTGGGTCGCCGATTATCAACCGGCAGAGTATCCAAAAAGTTCCCGCATGCTCCGCCTTGCCGACGGCCCGCAGAACACTGTTCTGCGATACGGCAGATTGCCAATCCTCAATCCCGCCACGCGAAAGGCAGTCTGTTACTTCTTCGCCAGTTTGGCGACGGCGTCCTTCATCTCATTCAGATGAACGTCGGCCGAAGGATTGTCCGTGACGTGAGCAATCTTTCCGTCCAGCCCGATCAGGAAACTGACGCGGCGAGCCATGCTTTTGTTTGGCATCCGGGCGCCATACTCGTCGGCGATCTTGCCGTCGGTGTCCACCAGCAACGGGAAGTTGAGATTGTGTTTGGCGATGAACTTTTTGTGGCTTTCGCCGTCATCGAAGCTGACGCCGAGGACCTGCACCTGGTCCTTCTCGAGGTCGGTCATGCGGTCGCGCAAACCGCACGCTTCCTTGGTGCAACCAGGCGTGTCGTCTTTCGGGTAGAAGTAGAGCAGGACCACGTG
>QHOP01000410.1 GCA_003219345.1 Verrucomicrobiota bacterium | reverse complement strand
ACAACAAGACGCTTTCCACAAGCAACTGTCTAATGACCCGCCAACGACTCGCACCCAAGGCGGTGCGAATCGCCATCTCCTTCTGCCGGACCGTTGCCTTCGACAAGAGCAAGTTGGCGACGTTGGCGCAGGCAATCAGCAATACGCATCCCACCGCGCCCAACAAAAGCAGCAGCGTTGGCCTGATATTGCCGGTCAGCTGTTCGTGCAGGGGAACGACCGTGACGCCCCAGTCCTTCTTCGAAGCCGGATAAAGTGGCTTGAGCCGCGCTGCGACTGTGTTCAACTCCGCCTGGGCCTGATCGACTGACACGGTTGGCTTTAATCGGCCAAAGACCATCAGCGAGTGATTACTTCGGTTGCTCTTCTGATCCGAAGCAATGACATGGGGAATGACAAATTCAGGTTTATCCCATGGCAGGAAATGCGGTGGGAGCACACCGATTACCGTGTAATTCTGGCCGGTGAGTTGGATGGTGCGGCCCGTAATATTGGTTTCGCCTCCGAAACGTCGCTGCCAAAGCTTTTGGGTCAGGACAACCACCTTGTCTTTGCCAGGCTGATCTTCGTCAGGTGTGAATGTACGGCCGAGCAAAAGTCGGGGACGGAGGATTTGCAGACCGTTTGCGCACATCGATACCCCGCTGACGCGCTCAGGTTCTCCCTTGCCAGTGAGGTTCATATCCGCATTGTAGAGGACCGAAAGGTTTTCGAAAGCCGTGCTCGCTTCCTTCCAATCGACGAATGCGCCGGGCGAGACCCAATTCCGTTTGCCAAGACTAGGAGCCTCCCACACCTGTACCAACTGGCCCGGCTCCTCGTAAGGCAGCGGCTTCAGCAGAACCGCGTTGATGACACTGAAAATCGCCGTGTTCGCCCCAATGCCCAGCGCGAGCGTGAGCACGGCCACGGCGGTGAAGCCGGGGTTCTTCAGCAATTGGCGGAAGGCGAGTTTAAAGTCGTTCATAGATGGGAAATCTTGAAATCGGGCATCGAGAATCTGAAATCTGTCATTGAACGAGCCAGGGCCGAACTCGAGCGTCGTGGCAATTGACCGATTTGCGATGACAGATTTTCAGTTTTCACGATTCCCTACTCCGCTCGAAGCGCCGCCATCGGATCGACCTTCGCCGCACGCCGCGCAGGCAGCCAGCAGGCAAACAGCGCCACGCCCATCAATGCCACCGGCACCATCGTAAACGTCAGCGGATCGGTGGGCTTCACCTCGAAGAGCAGCGTTTGCAGCACACGCGTCAGCGCCAACGCGCCGGCGAGGCCGATGACAATGCCCAATCCCGCGAGGACCGCTCCGTGCCGCAGCACCAGGCCAATCACGACGTTTCGCCGAGCGCCGAGCGCGATGCGAATGCCCAGTTCGTGGGTGCGTTGCACAACCGAGAAAGCCATCACTCCGTAAATGCCGATCACGGCCATCACCAAAGCCATCGCGGCGAATGTGCCGAGCAACGCAGTCCGAAACTTCGGTAGCGCCACCGAGTCGGATAATCGCGCCTCCATCGTGCGCACGTCGAAGAGCGGCAGGTCCGGGTCGAGGGCGGCAACGGCGCTGCGCAGGACGCCTCCAGCGCTGGCAGGCTCGAAGCCCGTGCGCACGGCCATGTTGAGCGTCGCGTCAGGACGCTGGCTCCAAGGCACGAACATTTCCGGTTCCGGTTCCCGCCCCCGCTCTCGATGCCGCACGCTGCCGACAATGCCCACAATCTCGCGCCAGACCTGCTCGTTGGATGTTTCCTTGACGCGATGGCCGATAGGATCGGTGTTCGGCCAATATTTCTTCGCCATCGTTTCGTTGATCAAAACCACCCGCGGCGCGCCCTCGTGGTCGGCGTCTGAGAATTCCCGGCCTCGCAAGAGCGGAATTCCCATGACCCTCACATACTCCGGGCTGATCGAACGGAGGTGGGCCGTGGGCATGTCTCCGTTCGATTGCTCTTTCCCATCCATCAGGATGCCGAAGGATTGGGCCCCCAAGGCAAACGGCAATTGGGAAGTCAGCGCCGCCTCGCGCATTCCCGGCTGGCCGCGGACGGTTTCAAGCAATCGTTGCGCAAACGTCAGACGCTGTTGAGCGTTGGTGTAGGTGGAAAATGGCAGCGTGACCCGCGCGGTCAGCAGACGCTCTGGCCGAAATCCGAGCGGCGCGCTTTGCAGCCGAGCGAAGCTTTTGATCAGCAACCCGGCTCCGGTCAGCAGCACCACGGTCAACGCCACCTGCGACACCACGAGCATCGCGCGCACCCGCTGCTGGCCAAGGCCGCCCACCGCCGGGCGGCCGGATTTCAACGCCTCGGTTAGCGTGGTTTGCGAGGCGCGCCACGCCGGGAGCGTGCCGAACAAGAGTCCAGCCGCCAGGGCCAAAGCCCCGGTAAATCCCAAAACCCGCGCGTCCACTCCAATCTCGCCGATGCGCGGGATGTTGGCGGGCAACGCCGCGTTGATCAGGGCCATCGCCGAGCAGGCGAGAAACAAGCCGGCCAACCCGCCCAGCAACGCCAGCACGAGGCTCTCCGTGAGAAATTGCCGAACCACTCGCAGGCGGTTTGCGCCCAGGCTCAACCGGACGGCGATTTCCTTCTGACGCCGCGTGGCGGAAGTTAACAGCAGATTCGCCAGATTCGCGCAGGCGATCAGAACGACGAAACCGACCGCGCCCATCAGCACCAGCATCATGGTGCGCACGGCCCCCACCATGGCCTCATGGACGCCGACCAGCCGTACGCTCCAGGTCTTCCGAAAATCGGGAAATCTCTCCGGCGCAGAAGAATCCGGCGGCTCACGCCGGATGATCGTGCGCAGTTCGGCGTCGGCCTGGGACCGGCTCACGCCTGGCTTCAGCCGGGTGACGACCGTGAGCGAATACTTTCCATAGCCGTTCAGGTCGGACGGACTTAGAGCCAACGGGACAAACAGTTCCTTGTTCGGCGGGAAATCGAAGCCGCGCGGCAACACGCCGGCCACCGTGTGATCCACGCCATCGAGCTTCACCACCCGGCCTGTGATTCCGTCGTCGGCGCCAAACTTTCGCTGCCACAATCCGTGGCTCAACAGGACGACTTTTTCGCCCCCGGCTCTGTCCTCGTCGGTAGTGAAATTTCGGCCGCGCACCGGTTGGATGCCCAGCGTGGGCAGGAATGTGGCGGAGACGCGCGCGGCGCTGACCCGCTCCGGCTCGTTGCCACCAGACAAGTTGTAGGTGGCATTTCCGAAGAAGGCCGCGACATGCGAGAACGAGTGGCTCCTTGTGTTCAGGTCATTAAAATCCCCGCCGGAAAGCTCCCTCCAGTTCTGCCCTTCAACAAACATCAGCCGTTCCGGATCAGTGAACGGCAGCGGGCGGAGCAGCACCGCGTTGAGCACGTTGAACATGGCGGTGTTCGCCCCGATGCCCAGCGCCAGCGTGAGCACGGCCACGACGGTGAAGCCGGGATTCTTTAGCAGTTGGCGCAAGGCGAATTTCAAATCATTCATAACGCAATGCCTCCATCGGATCGACTTTGGTTGCGCGGCGCGCAGGAAGCCAACTCCCCAACACGGCGATCGACACGAGCAGTAAAGAAACGCCAGCGAATGTCAACGGATCGGTCGCACTCACGCCGTAAAGCAAACTCGACACTAGGCGGGTCGCCGCCAATGCTCCGGCGAGGCCGATGACTGACCCGCACAGAACCAGTTTCAATCCTTTGCCAATCACGAGAGAAAGTAGATCGGTCCGCCGCGCACCCAAGGCCAAGCGCACGCCGATCTCACGCGTGCGTTGCACTACCGTCAACGACAGCACTCCGTAAAGTCCGAGGCACGCCAGCGCCAACGCTAACACGCTGAAGAACCCGCCAAGTTGAGCGAGCACACGCTCCCTATGTATCGAGCCGTTTATCACATCGTTCATCATTCGCAGATCGCGCATTTGAACGGTCTGGTCGACTTCGTTTAGGACGCTGCGAATGCTTCCTGCCAGCACCCCAGCTGTGCCCGCCGTCCGCACCGTGAAGGTCATTCCCTCATCGCTGTCGCCCGGCTCCTGGAATGAAGACAGGTAAAAGGTTGGCGGCGCTGGATCGCGCAAAGACCGATATTTGACAGGGTTTGCATTTCCGAAATAGCGCTTCGCCAGGGTTTCGTTGATCAAGACGGTTCGTGGACTGTTTGACTTTGGCGAACCGACCGGTGGTTGGTCTTGCGGTCCAAAGTCACGGCCGCTCAAGACGGGAGTTCCCATGGTCTCGAAGAAGCGCGGGCTGACTTTCAATCCGTGGCAATAGATGTCTTCGCCAGGAACGGGTGTGTAACCTTCCGCAATAACTCTTTGCATCCAACTCCCGCCGCTTAACAAATAGAACGTGGAGAAGCTCGCCGCACGAACACCGGGCAGCGCCTCAAGGCGGGCCAACAGCTCGTTGTAGAGTGCCGCACAGCGTGTGGGGTCGAGCTTCCGGGTAAAATCAAGGTCGAATAATACGACATTCTCACGATTGAAGCCTGCATCCAGTCCCTTGAGTTTTTCCAGTGTGCGAACAAATAATCCAGCACCCACGAGCAATACCAGGGAAAGCGCCACTTGCACGACGACCAACCCATGATTGAGCCGTTGCATCAATGCGTTTCCAGCGACGCTACTCGCAGTTCCCTTAAGCAAGGATGCCAGGTCGATGCGGCTGCTGCGGAGCGCGGGGCCGAGGCCAAAAAGCAATCCGCTAAATAGCGCGGCCGCCGTCGTGAAAAGCAGCACACGAGCGTCGGGAGCAACGTTGAATGAGACCGGGTTTTCCCGCAAGCGCATGAACGCGAGAATCACTCGCGTGCCCCCTTGGGCGAAG
>QHOP01000409.1 GCA_003219345.1 Verrucomicrobiota bacterium | reverse complement strand
AGCGCTGTGGGCCGTCTCCTATTCAAGCAAAGAGTCATTTTCATTTTCAATTCGATGGATGGTAAGCAGCCCCCGCACCGTCTCAAATTTGCGCAAAAACGTCCCGAACCACGACCTCAACAATTCAGTCGCTCAATTCCTCGTCGCTTCACAATTGCATTGCGTTTTCTGCGCCCGTCAAAGACTGTGGCGCTGGAGACTCAAATCGCTTTTCGCTAAGGAATTCAAAATCAACACTCCGAGTGGAAGCGCGCCTGGCAGGCATAGTTTTTGCTCTCCTCAAAGGCTTCCATTTGTGTCGTAACGGTTGGTGTGGTGTGTCCTGTGGTCTCCGCCATCGACGGTTCGGGCGATTCTTTTTGTTTTGCCTCTGAGCGAGGCGGAGAGGTCGATCAGCGTTTGCGTGTGAGTAGGTGTGACTAATCAACGCCCATCTGACCAGTACTGCCGATTCGTTGAAATCGCAACGGCAACGGCATCAACCGCTTGCGAGTGGCCTGTTCTGCAAACATCGATTCGGTTCACGGGCTGGGCCGCCGTTATGCAAGGGGGTAAACGGACGGTCTGCCTCCCCCAAAATGGGCTTCCGTTATTCCACCGCCTTCGTTCAAACCAAGGTGCAAATTTGCGCTTCGAACTACTGCCGTCTCCGTCCAAATACGCATGCGGCGGGTTGACGGCCGACACGTCGAGTGGTGTCATTGTCGCGACGGCCACATATGGGGTATTCACCCCATATCGATTTCAGGTCTTGAGTTTACTTTTTTCGGGTTCTCAGCCGGCTTCTAAAAAGGGAGCAGAGTATTTACTCTCGGCGCACAACTTAATGGGACTCAATTGGACAACCGAGAGCGTAAGGACCATGAATGTGACAAAAAGGAAACGATTGGTACTCACTCGAAAGCGGACGCGGCTGGAACATTCTGCGGCGTCTCAGGCGCAGCACTCACGGCTTGCTGGCATGAGAACGACGGCGAGCTTGAGGATGGTGCCCAAAACGGACTGGAGGTTCTTTAAGCGACGCCGGGACATTCATTCCAAGGCGGGACAACTTCTCGTAAATAGCGTCGCGGATAAACTGCGATTTGTTAGTGATTCCGCAGGCGTGCAGACATTTCTCCAGCGACCGCTCAAACTCCGCATCCACTGGGAAGGCGATCAGCTTTTGATTTGGCGCCCGTTTATTCGGCATGAATGTATAAAATCAATTTATATCCTTTTGTGAAGAAAAATTTTGTTGACGGGTATGTGCACTGAGTCTATACACCTGAGTATGCCCCGTGGAGTCATCGCGAAGAAGAGGACCCGTGTGTTGACAGTTTCGGTGGCGGAGGAACTTATCCCACTGATCGATCGCGGAATGAGAAAAGAAGGTGTTGTTCGCTCGCAGTTCCTGCGACGAGCCGTGCGCGAGAAACTGGAGCGGCTCCCCCACCTTAAAATGACCCCGAACTGTCCTACAAAGGCCAACACCATTGCCGGCCTGAAAACCCGTATCAAAGACGGCAAAGTGACGGTCATCCTTTGATCACGATGCTCCGGGGAGTCCACGAACAGACAAACAGCAAACAACATGCGACAACAAAGTCACTTTGGCAGCGGCGGTGCTCGCCGGCACGACCGGGCGCCTGCGGGCGCAGGGCGCGGAAGCCGCGCCTACATGCCGGATGTTTCGGAGATCTCCCGGGCTTTTTCGGGTTACACTCCTCGGTTTTTTCGGGTTACACCCCTCTGTTCGCGGCGCGGAGCGGAGTTAAAGTTCCCATTTGTCAGTTTTGCAGCACGTGTGTGTTGCAAATTTGCAGCATGGATGTGCTGCAAAGAAACAACAAACAAAACCAAACAACAGTAAGGAGTAAGTATGAAACACCTGAATCTCCAACTGGAGAAACTGGAGCAAAGGATTGCTCCGGGCGGTTGTCATAACAGCGGCGGCTCCAAAGGCAGCGGCTCCAAGGGCAGCGGCTCCAAGGGCAGCGGCTCAAAGGGCAGCGGCTCAAAGAGCCACGGCTCGAAGTAATAACCGCACCGACCCCAGGCGTCAGGGTGTTAACCCCGAACGCCCGGGGCTTCACGCAATCGTGAAGGGAAGGCCGCCGGTATCACCCGTGGCCTCCCTTCACGTCGTATCATAAACGGACGATGACTGCAAGTCTTCCACGGTTTCGAGATGATCTCGCTGCCAGCCAACAGGTAACGCCTGAGGGTGTGGTCTTCGTCGTTAAAGACCCGGTCCGGGAGCGATTTTATCGTCTCCCTGAAGAGGCGCACTTCATTGCCGAGCAACTCGACGGCGAAACTCCGTTGGATGTCGTGCGCCGGCGCACGGAGGAAAAGTTCCATACCTCGCTGCCGGCGGCGGACCTGAGTGCGTTTGTTGGCAGTCTGAACGCGGCCGGTCTGTTGGACACGGGCAAGAACGGGAACGGCAAACCGCGCGCGCGGCGTGTTCAGGGAAGTCCCTTGTATCTGCGAATCCGGTTCTTCGATCCGGACCGGCTCTTCAATTATTTAGTCGGCAAGGTTCGTTTCTTTTTCACACCACTGTTCCTGATTATCTCGGCGGTTACCATTCTCAGCGCCATTTATGTCGCCTTCGCCAATTGGGAGGACGCGGTTCAGAACGTTTCCCGCCTTTTCCAGTATTCGGCCATTCCGGTCATTTTGCTCGTCGTTTTTCTCGTGATTACAATGCATGAGTTTGCTCACGGCCTGACTTGCAAACATTTCGGCGGCGAGGTGCACGAGCTGGGCTTTTTCCTGATCTATCTTCAGCCGGCCCTTTACTGCAACGTGAGCGACGCCTGGCTGTTCCCGGAGAAATCGAAACGGCTCTGGGTTGGCTTTGCAGGCCCGTACTTCGAGTTGTTTCTTTGGGCGCTGGCCACGCTGGCGTGGCGCCTGACCGATGCGGAGACCGGGATCAACTACCTCGCGTTGATCGTGATGACCACTTCGGGGGTCAAAACGCTGCTCAACTTCAATCCGCTCATCAAGTTGGACGGCTACTACCTGCTCAGCGACTGGCTGGAAATCCCCAACCTGAGGAAAAAGGGCTTTGCCTGCTTCGGCGACGGGATCAAAAAGATTTTCGGAGGCAAGGTTCCACGGCTGGAGCAAATGGCTCGCCGGGAACGCCGCATCTGCCTGGCGTATGGCCTGGTGGCGGGGGTTGGCTCGATCTGGATCCTGGGCTATGCCATTATGAAAATCGGCGGCTCTCTCCTCCAGCAAAGCCAGCCAGTGGCGTTCGCGATGTCTGCGTGGTTTGTTGGCCTGAAGTTTCGCAGGCGTTTTCGCCGGCTATTTGGCAAATCATCGAACGCATCGGTTGACCCCGACGATCCCGACGCGATGGATGCGCCCGATGGCGATGGCTTCGAAGCGCGCGAGGCGCCAGCGCCAGCAGAACTGCTCAAGCCAGAGGATGGGTGGGCAGCCCGGTCGGCCAAAACGCCAGAAACGCCTGAGGATTCCGGCCTGCAGCACGCGGAGTCGCCCAAACCGGCCGCGCCAAAAACGCGAAAGGGCGGGGCTCGTGTAGTGAAGCGTTTGCTCAGGCTGGCTTTTCTTGGCGGAGCGACAGCGGTGGCTCTGGTTTATCTCCACCCGGAGCTGAGGATCAAAGGGCCTTTCGACGTGCTGCCGGTCCACAACGCTGACGTGCGCGCGGGCGTCGAAGGCATCATTGAAGAAATCTGCGTGGACGAAGGACAGACAGTTCATCAAGGCGATCTCATCGCGCGCCTGTTCGACCGGGATGCGCGGGCCGAACTGCAAAAGACTGAGGCCGCCATCGAAGAGGCGCAGGCAAAGCTTAGACTGCTGGTGGCCGGACCGAGACCGGAGGAAATTGAACAGGCCAGAATCGAGGTCGCGAAGGACAACGAAGCCATCACCTTCGCGACGAGCCGCCTGGACCGCGACAAGACGTTATATGAAGGGAAGCTGGTTTCCAAACAGGAGTTGGAAGACAGCGAAGCCAATCTGGCCCAGCGAAAAAGCGAGTTGGCGACAGCGAAGAGCAAACTCGAGGTTTTGCTGGCTGGCAGCCGGCGGGAAGATATCGAGGCGATGAAGGCCGCGATCACGAGCCTCGAGACGCAACGGAATTA
>QHOP01000408.1 GCA_003219345.1 Verrucomicrobiota bacterium | reverse complement strand
AGCCGGGCGAAGCTTATGGCCGTATCGAAGCGCCCAAAGGCGAACTCGGCTTTTATTTGATCAGCGATGGTGGGCCGAATCCTTATCGCTATCGCGTGCGTCCGCCGAGCCTGATCAATCTGACCGTTCTGGAAGACATGTGCCTCGGCCAAATCGTAGCCGACGTGGTGGTGATTCTCGGCAGCGTGGACATTGTGTTGGGTGAGGTGGACCGATGATTGAATGTTGGATGTTCAGCAATCAAATTGCGCGTTGACTCGGAAACATCGAACATCGAACACTCAACATCGAACATCGAAGCAAGAGTTTTATGCTCGGCGAAGGCATCATAAAAGGTCTGGCGGAAACGGCGCGTAACTTTGTCGGCAGTTACGTCGAGGCAGACCGGCTGACGACCGTCCAGTATCCCGAAGAACGTCTTCCAACGAAGGAAGCCGCGCGCAATTTTCCGTTCCTGGTTTTCGACGGCAACGACGCGCAGGCGGGCCTGCGTTGCGTCGCCTGCCAGATTTGCGAGAAGGAATGTCCGCCGCAGTGCATCTACATCGAGAAGAGCAAGGACAAGAAGCCGGATTACGTCGGCAAACCGCAGTTCTATCCGAAGATTTTCGATATCGACATCTCCGTTTGCATGAGCTGCCAGATCTGTGTCGAAGTCTGCCCGTTCGAGGCGATCAAAATGGATACTGAGTTCGAATTGAGCCACACCGACCGCTTTGACGGACTGCTGTTCGACAAGCATCAACTCGCCAAATCAAACGAGTATTATCAGAAGATCCATCCTGCCGAGGCTGCTGAAGTGGACGCGCGTCTCGCCGCGGAAAAAGCCAAGGTTGAAGCAAAGACGAAGGCGGACGCCGAAGCGAAAGCCAAGGCCGCGGCAGCGAAAACGGCTGCACCGCCACCCGCGCCTGTTCCGTCGACCTGACCCAATGAGTTCATCGCCGACAACCGCCGACGCCCGAGATGACGCCGACTTGCCGGCGATGGGAAAACACCAAAAACCAAACTTCGAGCACCAAGCTTCGAAGGGCTCGTTCAACCTGGCGCATGAAGTAGGATTGGGCACTTGGTGGTTTGTTGGTGTTTGGTGTTTGGTATTTGGTGTTTTCCCATGACCGACGTCCTCGACCAGATTTTCATCCTGCTGAAGCACTGGGTGCTCGGTTGGCCGTGTTGGCCCGACAGCTTAAGGCCGATTCTGTCGGTCCTTCTCTCCATCGTCCCACTCATGCTTGTATTCGCGCTTCTGTTCGGAATCGCCACGGTCGTGGAACGCAAGGCGATCGGACGAATCCAGAATCGCTATGGCCCCAACCGGGTCGGCCTTCCGTTCACGGACATTCGCTTGGCTGGGTTCGGCCAATTCATTGCGGACGGCATCAAGGCGCTGACCAAAGAGGACATCGTGCCGCGCGCGGCCGACAAAGTCGTCCACTTTCTTGCCCCTGTTGCGCTGATTGTGCCGGTGTTCCTGGCGTACTCCGTTTTGCCTTACGGCCGGAACATGACGCCGATCGACATGGACGCAGGCGTATTGTTTTTCTTCGCGGCGGGCGCGGCAACCGAGCTGTCCGTGTTCATGGCGGGCTGGGCGAGTCGCAACAAATACTCGCTGCTCGGCGCGATGCGCGCAATTGCGCAGATGATCAGCTACGAGGTTCCCCTCATTATTTCGACGATAACCGTCGTCATGATGGTCGGTTCGCTTTCGACCGTGAAAATCGTGGAGGCGCAGGCGGACTATTCCGGCCAATTGCCGCATTGGCACGTGTTCACGCCGTGGGGACTTGCGGGCTTCATTTTGTTCATGATTGCGGCGATGGCCGAATCGAACCGTTCGCCCTTCGACCTGCCGGAAGGAGAATCGGAAATCGTGGCTGGCTACTTCATCGAATATTCCGGATTCAAATTCGCACTTTTTTTCCTGGCAGAGTACCTCGGCATGTTCGCCGTCAGCGGACTGGCGGTCACGCTGTTCCTGGGTGGGTGGACCGCGCCTCTGGCTTTTCTGTCGTGGCTGCCGTCGTGGCTATGGTTTTTCGCGAAGCTGTTGGCGCTCATTTCTCTTTTTATCTGGGTGCGGGGCACGGTGCCGCGCCTGCGCATGGACCAATTGATGAATTTCGCCTGGAAATTCATGCTGCCGATGGCCCTCATCAATATTGCGGCGGCGGGTCTGTGGTTTTTTTTGCCCGCGGGTTTCGACCGCTGGGCAGTTTGCTCGGCGATGCTGATCGTTCCGTATGTCCTGCTGGGCAGGGGATTGATGGGCGGGAAACTTTTCACAAAACGAACATACCGGTATGCGGAGTGAATCCGTCCGTGAAACGTTAAATCGTTGAATCGTTAAATCGTTAAATCGGAAAATTGAGCTGCGAAACGTTTATCCAGCACCAACCGCCGCGTGGCCTCTCGTCATCAAACCCGTTGACGCCGATCAGACGGCTTTTGCCGATTCAACGGTTCAACGGTTCAACGGTTCAACGATCAGTCGCATGACCTTCACCTTTGTCATTCTCGGCGTCGTGACGCTCGCCGGCGCCATGGCTGCCATGAGCCTGCGCAACCTCGTTCATTGCGCGCTCTGTCTGGTGGCGGCTTTTGGCGGGTTGGCCGGCCTTTTCCTGCAACTGGACGCGCAATTCGTCGGTTTGGCGCAAATCCTGGTTTACATCGGGGCGGTGGCGATTCTCATCGTGTTCGCGATTTTGCTGACGCGCGGCAGCGAGTCGCCGCAACAGCCAATCGTCGCGGGTCGCTGGCTCATGGGTGTGGCAGTTGCGGCGCTCACCTTCGGCAGTCTCATGGTGAGCATTGTCACCAGTACCCTGATTTCGTCAGCGAATGGACCTAAGCCGAACGTTGCTGCCGATATCAGCGTGAAAAAGATTGGCGCAAAATTGATGACCGAGTATGTGCTGCCGCTGGAAGTGGTCGCGCTGCTGCTGACCGCCGCATTGATTGGTGCGGTCATCATCGCGATGGAGGAGCAGGCCCGGCTCGCGCCGGAAGGATCACAATCACACTGAGAGCGAACTCACGATGGCCGCTACCGTTCAACAGCAGGTGAGAAAAGGGGAAAGTGAGCAGGGGGGAGCTCCCCCTTTCCCCCTTTCCCCCTTTCTCACTTTCCCTGCCTTATGACTCCGCTTACCGCATATCTTGTGCTGTCGGCCTTGCTCTTCAGCATCGGCCTGGCGGGGGCGCTGACGCGGCGCAACGCCATCATCGTGTTGATCGGGATCGAGCTGATGCTCAACGCGGCGAACCTGAACTTCATTGCCTACTGGCGTTACAGCGAACATCCCGAAGCGTTGACCGGCGTGATGTTCGTCATTTTCTCGATTGGCGTGGCGGCCGCGGAGGCGGCGGTCGGGCTGGCTTTGATTATCTCCATTTATCGCCATTACAAGACCACGAACCTGGATCAGATAGATACGATGAAGGGATAAAGATGCCGGACGCCATATTCAAGACCGGAAGAAAGCCAGCAAAAGTCGAAATGACGGTCGCTGGAGAGTGGCTGCCTGCACCAAAGCGTGATTGGCGTGGAGTAATTCAATCTGCCGAAACTGTCGTGGCAATTGCGTTCCTGAGAGTCGGTGGCCATACAGCGTGGTGCAAATCTGACAGGGGTTCTTTGCATGGCCTAGAGGTATCAGTGATGCTTGATCGGTATGACAACTTTGGTTTAGATGTTTCTGCAAGTTTTTCTATCGGTAATAACGGGCCGCGCTGGCGAACATTGGTTGAATCTGCGAATTATTTTCCCAAAATTATTGCGCCAAAAACTTTTCTCACGGGACAACTGATAGATTTTGCGAAAGTTGAAGGCAATCCGAGGATTGATCTCAATGCACTTTTTATCGCTCGTAAAGATGTGAGGGTTGGACGCAATGGGTTATGGCAT
>QHOP01000082.1 GCA_003219345.1 Verrucomicrobiota bacterium | reverse complement strand
ACGGATGGCGAGCGCGTCTTTGTCTGCTTCGGGTCAGCGGGCGTTTATGCCTACGGCTTGGACGGCAAGGAAGCATGGCACCGCGATCTCGGCAAATTGAACCATATGTTCGGCAACGCCGTTTCAACCGTTCTGCACGGCGATCTCTGCATCCTCAACTTCGGCCCGGATGAGAAGGCCCGACTGATTGCGCTCAACAAGAAAACCGGCGAGACAGCGTGGGAAGTCGAGCCACCGAAGTTGGATCCGAGCGAGCAACAAATGCCCGGCGGCTTTGGCGGGCCCGGTGGCCGCGGTGGTTTTGGACCGGGCATGTTTATTGCCCCGCAGATGCTGTCCCAGGCAGACAAGAACGGCGACCAGAAGCTCACCAGCCAGGAGTTCAGCGCTTTGGCGGACGCGTGGTTCGATAAACTGGACGCGGACAAGGCTGGCAAATTGAGCCAGGACCAGTTCACCGAAAAGCTCACGGACGTGCTGCCTCCGCCACAAGGATTTGGTCCGCCCGGTGGAGAGCAGCCCGCAGGCGGACAGCGACCCGGCGGCGGACGCGGGTTCGGACCTGGCAGATTCATCGGGCCGGGCATCTTCACCGCCGCCGACACCGACAAAGACGGCTCGCTCACGCGCGCGGAACTCAAAAGCACATTCGAGAAATGGTTCACCGATTGGGACTCGGACAAAAGCGGTTCGCTGACCGAAGACAAACTGCGCGAGGGTTTGAACGCGGCTCTGCCGCGGCCGAACTTTGGCGGCCCCGGCGGACCGGGTGGCGGACGCGGTCCAGGTGGACCAGGCGGAGGCCGCGGACCCGGCGGGCCCGGCGGTTTCGCCGGCGGCAACCCAAGCGGATCGTGGAGCACGCCCATCGTGATAAATGCGGGCGGACACGACGAGTTGATCATGAATTTCCCGAGCCGCCTTGCCGCTTACGATCCGAATACCGGAAAGCAACTTTGGCTCAGCAAAGGTCTCGGTGCGACAATTTACACCACACCTCTCTGGGGTGAGGGAACACTCCTGGCGATAAGCAGCGGGATGGGAAACGGAAACGCGATTGCCGTGAAACCCGGCGGCGCCGGCGAGGTGACTGAGAGCCAACGTCTCTGGCGTCTGGACCGGGTCAAGGGCGCCATCGGCTCCGGCGTCATCTACGAAGGGCACATCTACACCATCAGCCAGGACGGCTTCGTCGAATGCTACGAGTTGAAGACCGGCAAATCGCTGTGGCAGGAACGACTCACCGGGCCCGGATCGAGGAACAGTTCGTGGTCATCAATGTTGCTGGCCGATGGGAAAATATTCGTGCCCAATCAATCGGGCGACGTGTTCGTCCTGCGGGCCGGTCCGAAGTTTGAGGTGCTGGCCACCAACTCGGTCAATCGTCTGTGGTGTTTTGCCAACGTGAAATAGCAGTCAAACGCCGCCCGATAACTGGAACAACTGCATCTGCAGGGCGGGTGCACTGACCCGGCGCAGCGACGGCGCCGAAAATCCCTTCGGCTCCCGCAAGTTTCGCCGGAACTTTTTCCTGCTTTCCATGTCCAATATCTCTGTGAGTCGAACGGTCTTCATTAGTCCGGTGATTTTGGCGCTCATGCTGTCCCCGCTTGCAGCGGCGGGCGTTGTCGAAGCGCGCAAGGGACAACTCACCCTCACCCGCGAAGGCATCGAGTTCTTCGAAAAGAAAGTCCGGCCGGTGCTGACCGAGAAGTGTTACAAGTGCCACAGCGCCGGCGCCGAGAAAATCAAAGGGGGCCTTCTGCTGGATTCACGCAACGGTTGGATGAAAGGCGGTGAATCGGGACCGGTAATCATCCCGGGCAACCCGGAAAAGAGCCGACTCATCCATGCGGTGCGCTACACCGACAGCAAGCTGCAGATGCCGCCAAAGGAAATTCTGCCTGCGCCACAAATTAGCGATCTGGAAATGTGGGTTCGCATGGGCGCCCCCGATCCGCGCGGGGCGCCGGTTCCGAGTTCCACGTTCCGCATTCCGAGTTCGAGGCATTGGGCTTTCCTGCCACCGCGCGACTCTCCTCTCCCCAGAATCAGACAGCAAAACTGGCCGCGCAGTCCTATCGACAGTTTTATTTTGGCCAGGTTGGAAAAGCACAAGCTCAAACCGCGCCCGCCGGCTGATAAACGCACACTGATTCGGCGCGCCACGTTCGACCTGACCGGGCTGCCGCCCAAAGCGGACGAGATCGAAGCCTTTCTGGCGGACAATTCCAACGACGCTTTTGCCAAAGTCGTGGATCGACTGCTCGCGACGCCGCAGTTTGGCGAGCGTTGGGGCCGGCACTGGCTCGACGTGGCCCGCTATGCCGACTCGAACGGGTTGGAAATCAATCTGCCGTATGAAAATGCGTGGCGGTATCGCGATTACGTCGTGCGCGCATTCAACGAGGACAAGCCGTTCGCCCGGTTCATTCGCGAGCAGCTCGCCGGCGACCTGCTTCCCGGCGACAACGAGGAGCAACACTACGACCAACTCACGGCGACGGGGTTCCTTATGCTGGGACCGAAGCTCCTTTTCGAGCCGCGCAAAGCCAAGCTGGAGATGGACATCGTGGACGAACAAATCGACGTGACGACGCGCGCCTTTCTCGGTTTGACCGTCAGTTGCGCCCGCTGCCACGACCACAAGTTCGATCCCATTCCGACGCGGGATTATTATGCGCTGGCGGGCATCTTCGCCAGCACGGCAACGCTCATATGGGATGCAGAGCCAAAGGGCGGTCCGCCGCGTTGGCGTGAGCGGCCGCTCGCCGCGCCGGAAAGAGCCAAGGCGGTGGAAGACCACGCCGCGGCAGTCGCCAGGCTGCAAGCTTCGCTGCAGGCGGCGGGGGAAATGAAAACGGCCTTGCCGGGTGGAGTGAGTTCATCCGAGCTGGCTGGCATCGTCCTCGATAACTCCATGGCGCAGCTCGTGGGGTCGTGGAAGGAGTCCACCTATGCCACGAACTTCATCGACAAAAACTATTTGCAGGACGGCAACACCGGCAAAGGGGAAAAGTCCGCCCGCTTCGTGCCGGACCTGCCACAGGCCGGGCGCTACGAAGTGCAATTCGCCTACGTGCCGCGCCGCAACCGCGCGAGGAACGTACCCGTCACCGTCCACGCCGCCAACGCGGCGCGCACGGTGTTGATCGACCAAACCGAGCCCCCGACGATCGACGACCTCTTCGTTTCGCTTGGAACATTTGAGTTCGCCGCCGGCACCAACGGCGCGGTGGTTGTTTCCAATCAAGGCACCGAAGGATTTGTCACGATCGATGCCGTGCGATTCGTGCCGGCCGGCATGGAGATGACGATGAAGATGCAGACCGGTCAGAAGGCCAGGGCCAAAAAGTCCGGGACGGCCATGACGGACCGCTCTATTCATCAACTTCTCGACGATTTGCAGGAACTGCGCGCCAAGGAGCCGCCGCCAGTGCCGATGGCGATGGCAGCTCAGGACGGCGCGATCTGCAACTGCCGGATCAATCTGCGCGGCGATCCCGAAAAGCCGGGGCCGGAAGTGCCGCGCGGCTTTTTGTCCGTCCTGGAAAAAACCGTGCCGCCGCCCGCCTCCCTTTCCAACGAAGCGAGCGGTCGGCTCGAACTGGCGGACTGGATTGCCAGTAATCAGAACCCGCTCACGGCGCGCGTCGCGGTGAATCGCATCTGGCACTATCTCTTCGGCGGGCGGCTGGTCGAGTCGGTGGACAACTTTGGCGCGCTGGGGGAGAGACCGACGCACCCGGAACTGCTCGACTACCTGGCGCTGCGATTCATGGAGCAAGGCTGGTCGTTCAAGAAAATCATTCGTGCCCTGATGCTTTCCAGCACTTACCAGATGAGCAGTGACCTTGATCCCCTGGCTTACGCCAAAGACCCGGAAAACAAATTGATGTGGCGGATGAATCGGCGGCGGCTGGATGCTGAAGCCATCCGTGACGCGGTGCTGGCCGTGAGCGGGCAGTTGGATTTAACGATGGGCGGTTCGCTCAGTCCGACGAACGACGCGCCGTTTGGCGCGGCGGCGATGGCCAGCAACGCTCAGGTGGCGAGCACACGACGCAGCCTTTACCTGCCGGTCATCCGCAACGACACGCCGGACCTGTTTCAGGTCTTCGATTTTGCCGACCCGTATCTCGTCACCGGCAAACGACACAGCACCACCGCACCGACGCAGGCGTTGTTCATGATGAACAGCCCATTCATGCTTGAGCAGTCGCGTCAGTGGGCCGGAGCGCTGTTGGCCACGGCACCGGCCAACGATGCGCAACGTGTGGCGTCCGCTTATACTCAGGCCTTTGGCCGCCCGGCTGGGGCGGAGACGACCGAGCGGGCGTTGCGGTTCATCGCCGAATATCAGGCTGCCCTGGAGAAAAACGAACCTGACCTGGAAAAGCGCCGGCTCATGGCCTGGCAAAGTTTTTGTCACGCGCTGCTCGCATCGACGGAGTTTCGGTTTATCAACTGACAGACCTTATGAATCCCCACTTCTTCACTCCTCTCACTCGCCGCGACATGCTGCGACGCTGCGCCGCGGCCGCCGCATTTTCCGCCGCGGGCCAGGCGCATTATCTTTCTGTTCATGCCCGGCGGCCCTTCGCAGGTGGACACCTTCGATCCCAAACAGCTGCTCATGCGCGATCGGGACAAACCTTTTCCAACGCCCGCGCCCGAAGGCGTCACGATGGCGCCGGGTAAACTGCTGCCGTCACCGTGGGAATTCAAAAAGCATGGCGACAGCGGCGTCGAGATCAGCAGCCTGTTTCCCCAGCTAGCCAGCTCGGCGGATGATCTCTGCATCATCCGCAGTCTGCACACAAACGGCCAGGCGCACGGGCAGGCGATTATGAAGTTGCACACCGGCTCGGAGAATCAGGTCCGGCCCAGCGCGGGTTCGTGGATTCTTTACGGTCTGGGCACCGAAAACCAAAACCTGCCTGGCTTCATCACGATCAGTCCGCTGACTGCCATTGCCGGTCCTCAAGCGTATGGCTCGGCGTTTCTGCCGGCGGTTTACCAGGGCACGGCGGTCGGCAGTGAGTCCACGCCGCTGACGCAGGCGCAGATTCGACACATTCGCAATCCGGAGACTCCGCTTGATCTGCAACGGCAGCAGCTTGATTTCATCCAGGAGCTCAACCGCGAGCATCTGCAACAGGCGAAGGCCGACGCGCAACTTGAAGGCGTGATTGAGTCTTACGAGCTTGCCTTTCGCATGCAAACCGAAGCGCCGAAGTTGACGGACATTTCCGGCGAATCCAAAGCGACGCTCGATCTCTACGGCATCGATCAGAGACCAACGGACGATTTCGGACGTGAGTGCCTGCTGGCGCGGCGCTTTGCCGAGCGCGGCGTGCGCTTCATCCAGGTCAGCCATGCGTTCAAGTGGGATCAGCACACCAACCTGAAGCGCGACCACGAACGCAACGCGCTCGAAGTGGACAAGCCCATCGCCGGGCTGCTCAAGGACCTCAAGGAGCGCGGCCTGTTGGAAGACACGCTGGTACTATGGGGCGGAGAGTTTGGCCGCACACCCACGGCACAGGGCGCGGATGGCCGCGATCATAATCCCGACGGATTCACAATGTGGTTGGCCGGCGGCGGCGTAAAGGGCGGTTTGGTGCACGGCGCGACCGATGAGTATGGCTTTCGCGCGGTGGAGGACAAGGTGCACATTCACGACCTCCACGCGACGATTCTCCACTTGTTGGGCCTGGACCACAAACGCCTGACCTACCGAAACGCGGGCCGCGACTTTCGCCTGACCGATGTCGCGGGAAACGTGGTCAGGCCGATTTTGGCGTAGTTCGATCACGGAGAAAGGTCCGGCAAACAAGTTGGCCCCCAAATGGACCAACCACGTTCGGCTGCCTCAACCCAACTCCAGTTACGGTTACAACATGGCGGGCAGCGGGCGTTATCCCTCCTCTGGTCCGAGCCTGGGACTGGACGGCGGTTCTAATAACCGCAGCGCGTCCGCGTATCTTTCCGAGAATCAGGTGAAGGTTCCGAGCGACATGATCGCCGTGGCGGATGTAAAACCGAAACCAGGCGGAGCGGACAATGACCTCGATGACATCTTCCCGATCAACCTTCTCGCGGAATTGGCGCCTCGCCACAATAAAGGGGAGAACATCGTTTTCTGCGACGGACATGTGGAATACGCCAAGCACACCGTGTGGTTGAAGAAAACGGAAGTCGCCCGCCAACGCTGGAACAACGACAATCAGCCGCATCGGGAAACGTGGCCGAACAATCCTTGAAACGCCCGGACGCGAAGGCGGGAGCGCATCCGCGTCGCGCTCAACAAGTCGTCTGATCCGGCAATTATTTCACCCGCTTCCAAATCTCTTCGAGTTTCTGGCCAGCGGAGAGGACGCCCGAATGAATCCATTTATCCCCTTCGATTTTCACCGTGAATTTCTGTTCCTTCCCGACGTAGGACCCCATGCCTTCGAAGGCAAATTCCGGAATTTCGATGTAGGAGTCCCCGGCGTACTTATACGTTCCGCCCATTGAGTTGGTGATTTTCTTCGTCTTCGGATCGACCCAGACCCAGATCCAATGCGTGGGCGTGATGAATTTGATCGACTTTCGTTCCGCCGGCGGGTCGGTGAATTCCTTGGCGTCCCCCCATTTTTCTGAAACAAGCTCCCAGGTTCCGACGATGGGCGAGGCATTCTTGTCTGAACCGGATTGTTTGTCGGCGGCAAGCGCAAAGAAGCCAAACGCAGCCAGGGCAACGAATACAACAGATGTGCTTTTCATAATATTTGAGGAGTGAACCATTGACGTCGCGTCGGCCCCTGACGCTCAGGCGTCCGAAAATGGTGGGCCGGTCTTTCCATTGTACCCCAGAATGCTATTTCTCCGGCGTGCTAAAGCAAGCAATATATCGACCACTCACGGATTCCTGCCAGCAACCTCGCTCCGGTTACTTCCTCTTCGCAGTCCACTCCTTCAGGGTTTCGTTGCCGTCAAGTGTCGTCCTGGCCTTGGCGGTGATGGTGTCGCCCTCGATTTTGCCGGTCATTTCGTAGGTCATAGTCTCGCCGTTGGGCCGGTCACGTTTCACGATCCAGGAAAACTCATTGCCGTTGACTTTGCCGTTCTCGATCTCCAGCCAGCGATTCTCGTCACGCCGGAATTTGCCGGTCACCTTTTCGCCGTCCTGCCTGAGGATCAGCGGGGCAGTGACTGTTCCATTCGGCGTGTCCATCGTCCAGGCCCATTCGCCGGTAAGGCCGGCAGGCGAGACGCCTGCCCCACTTTGCTCCGCCTTCACGCGCGTGTCGCCAAGGACAGCGGAGAGCTTGTCCTCGATGGCCTCGGCCCAGATTTCATAGCCGCGCTTCGACAGGTGCAGGTAGTCCGGCATCAGATCGTGGGGAATCGTGCCGTCGCGGTTGATGAACTTGTATCCGAAGTCGATCCAAAAAACGTTCTGGTCGTCGGCAAGTTTCTGGACGATTTCATTTACCTGAAGAATTTTTCCGCGTTGAGGGCTCGGATTCTCGCTGCGGGGGAAGATCGCCAGCAACAGCACTTTGGTCTGAGGCAGCTTTTCGCGGAGTTGCTTCACGATCGCCGCCACGCCGTCGGCGATCTGTTCCACTGTGTTGTCTTCGCCGTTGGAATTGTTCGTGCCGATCATGACCACGGCGGCCCTCGGCTTGAGGCCCTCGAGGTTGCCGTGGTCAAGTCGCCAAAGAACGTGCTGTGTGCGGTCGCCGCCGATGCCGAGATTGACAGCAATGCGTTGCGCGTAATACTTCGCCCAAACTTCCTTTCCTTCGCCTTCCCACCCTTGCGTAATGGAGTCGCCGATGAAAATAAGCTGCGCCTTGTCGCCGGCTTCGGCGGCGCGTTTGTTCAGCAGTTCCTGCCTGTCCTTCCAGCCCTGATCGGCGCGTGGGGCGGGTTCGACTGCGGAATGAGCGAAGGCACTAACGGGTGAAAGTGCGACCATGAGCAGCAAAAGGGAGCGATGTGGAGATTTCATGTCGTGAGAATGAAGTTTTCGAGCAACAGAAGCAAGTCTGCGCAGCCTGGCCGACGTAGCGATGTCACAATGAGAGCATCTGCCAACCGCCAGGACAATAACTCCACGCTTCATCAGCGGCAAAGGTGCTGGTAATCTTATCGCATGAACACCACCAGCCGTCAGGCGGGGAGAAATATCATTACCCGCCGGAATTTCGTGCGATTAGCTTCCTCAGCCGGTGTTATTGCTGCCGCTGATCTCGCCTGTCTCGCCGCCGGACCCGCTGCGAATCTCAAAGCCGCCGTCATCGGCCACACCGGCCGAGGCGATTACGGTCACGGACTGGAGGGCATCTTCGCGAATCGCCCGAACACTGAAATCGTCGCACTCGCCGATCCCGATCCGGGCGGTCGCGCGAAAACTGCCGCAAAGATTCGAGCGCCACGCAGCTACGCGGACTATCGCGAAATGCTGGAAAAGGAACGTCCCAATCTCGTGAGCATAGCGATGAGGCAATCGGACCAGCACCACGCGATCGCGCTCGCCGCGCTTCAGGCCGGCGCGCACGTCTATTGCGAGAAACCCTTCGTCACTGCGCCCCTCGAGTCGGACGAACTCCTTGCTAAGGCACACAAGCGAGGACTCAAGATTGCCGTGGCCCACACGATGCGGATGATGCCGGTGATCGTTCGCCTCAAGCA
>QHOP01000081.1 GCA_003219345.1 Verrucomicrobiota bacterium | reverse complement strand
ATGAGCGTTCCAGATACAACGGATAATCCGCGCCATACTCCGTCCCGCCCATCGTGTCGAGGCGCAGGGCAAACACGGTCAATGAGGACCGCGGCTGGCGGCTTTTCGCGTCACGGAACAGGACTATTCCAACCTCTGGATCAATCGGGCCGGCCGGAAGAACGATGTTGGGATTCATTTTGCCGGGGTTAAAGACGACCGTGCCGTCCTTCATGTGGTAACGGCGATTGAAAGAAAGACCCGTTTGCTTTGCGACACCCGCTTCCAGTTCGACCGGTCGGGCGGCGTTTTTGGCCGCGGCAATGACGCCGGCCAGTTTCTCTGACAAGACCGACGGATAGTCCACAGCTTCCTGCTGGTCCCTTCCATTTTGAGCGACCGCGCGTTCGTGCAGAAACGTGCGGAGCGCGTCGAAGTAGAGCGGGCCGGTGTGGCTGTGCGTGGCTGCAATCAGGATGTTCGTGGCCGGGATGCCGGTTTTCCCGCTGGCGATCACTCTCGTCCTGTCCGTGACGGATTGCGGAACGCCGATCAGATCGCAGAAAACCAGCGCTGCCTGTTCCTGGGCTTGCTGAAGGTAAATCGCTTTGGCGTGCAGCGGGTCGTGCACGCCTGTGCTGAGCCGTTCGTAGAAGTAGCCGCACATCCGGTAGCCGACCGGAGGGGTGATCTCCGTTACGCCGACACCCGCCTTCAATTCGCCCGCCTGCGCTCCAGGCGGAGTGAATAGCGCCAACGAAAAGAAGGCGAGCGAGAAAGTGAGGATTGTTCGCACGGAGCTATTTTTAACCACAGATCAGCGGCGATGAACATGGATTTTTGTTAACTGAACGTGCCGGACCTCCCATTTCGGACGCGCATGGGGGGCCATGAACCGGCGTAGCGGCGTCTCGGCAGAGCGCCGCAGTTCGTGGCAACAACCAGCCAGCGGCGCTCTGCCGAGACGCCGCTACGAGGAGAGTTCATGCAGGATGAAAAATGGCCCGGCAAACAGAGGGGAAGGCTTGGCGGGAGGTAATCGCGCATTAAACTTGCCGACAATAGGAGAGTGAATGCTCGCTATCTTCGCGACGAGTTCTGGATGGCTTCCACGGCGCGCATCGCGACGGGATCGCCGGCGACGGCCCTGGCAGCCACCTCTTTTTCCACTGCCAGCCTTGCGTTCACTACTGCGGTATATTGCTCCAGGGTCAAATTTGGCGCTGCCTGAACCGATCTTAGCGCCACAAACGCTTCCAGATAGCCGTTGGTCTTCAACGCGGACACCGCTCGACCGACGGTTTGTTGGATTTGATCGCCCTGACCTTGAGTGGTGCCACTGGCATTGGCCGCGTCCGGTTTTGCTACGTCGGACGCTTTCGTCTGAAAAGCCTTTTCCAACTCCGCAACGTTGCCCGCCGGTCCATTTTTGCTACAACCGTTGATCGCCAGCGAAAGTCCCACACTGATTGCCAGAAACACTATGTATCGCCTCATAAAAGTTTGTTGTCTCTTCGTAAGCAACATTTCTTGCGCAACATTGTTCTTCGAAAGGTCCGGTCCTCGTCGGAAGATCATTTGGGGGAACACCAGAAACGGCCGATTTGTTTTGACCGTTCACTAAGCTCCAAGGCCCTGTAAATTCTATACTTCAAGAATTCGACATGGCCATCCACCACTCCGAACGGACTCCCATCGCTGTGAAGTCTAGAAATCTCTTCATCGGGAGAATTGGAACCATCGTTGTAGTTCAAGATGTCCGGTCCCATCCACAGGAGAATGGCGTCCTGTCTGAACTGACTGGCCTTATACCATTTGTTCTGAGGTGGATCGGTGTAATTACAGGCCGCGCCATTCATTAAGTAGTCGCTCAATTTATTGCCACGAAGCTTGAAGGTCGGTGTGTTGGTACGGACGGACGGACAGCGCCAGATGGCATAGTTCTTGATGTACGTCCAGAGCACACCCTTTTCTATGTTCGTCCGTGTGTCCTTCGGATTGTATGGGGCGGCAGTGAGCCATCCAGGCACGGGCAGCGTGCCCGATTCCCAATTCGGAAACGGCCAGTATTCACGATTGTCCAGGCCGTAGAGATGGCAGGCCAGCGTCAATTGCTTCAGGTTGTTGATGCAACTGATCTGTTGTGCCTTGGCTTTGGCCTTGGCGATAGCGGGCAGGAGCAAGCCGGCCAGGATGGCGATGATGGCGATGACGACGAGCAATTCAATCAAGGTGAACCCGGTTCTTTTGGCGGATTGGCCGAAGAGAATTCGCTCCGATGATTTCATATCAGCTCACTGGTTGAATGGCGTTGCTTACTGCGCGAACAAAGTCAATCTAGGCGAAACAAGTCTCTGGTCAACGGACAATTTGCATGTGCGTTCAAACGCACACGCGCGCCCGGTCTCCGGACGATGGAGAGGTTGGACCAGGCGCAATCGGACAAAGGAGCACGTCAGGTGTGCAGCGCTCGTCGCACTTCGGCCCACTGTTGCTACCTCTGATAAATCGGGCCGTTGAAGATCTCGTTCGGAAGGGGAGCCTTGTTTATGAGGTACCAGGAGAGGTTCCATTTCACGAGTTGGGCCGAGCCGCCAAACAGCCCAACCACGGCTCCTCCAGGGAAATTGGTCCTGGTACCGGGTCCATTAAGATTCGGAAGATTAAACCATCCCGGGAAACCGGCATGACGAAGGGACACCCCGTTACCGGCGTCTCCCGGCGGCGGGACGTTTGAAGCATCATTAAAATTAAATGGATCCAGTTCATTCTGTTCCCAAAACTGCCAGTCGGTGGCGAGAAAGTCGCTCAGTTTGTAGGTTTTCCCATTAAGGTCCGCTTTGCCAATGTTATTATAACCGCCAATGGTGCCGTCCCAACAGTAGGAAGTGAGCTTGACCGGCCGACCCAGCCAGAGTTGCTTTAGCTTGCCCCCGCCGCGGGTCGCCGCATCTTTTGGACACCAACAGATTTTGTAGTCGGTCAGGAGCGGTCCAAGCTGGCTGATTTTAAAAAAGGCCACCTGATTGCTGAACTGAACGGAGTTGACGTCCTTACCTGCAGCCGATTGTGGGGCGGCTGGACCGCCGGGAATGCGACCATTGTTCTTGGTCGCGTAAACCCAACCGTCGGGGCCGGTGAGGTCCCCACCCCAGGTCGGATGCGCGACATGATCGTTGTTGTCTCCAGCATACAGGTGGCTGGCCAAGAGGATTTGCTTCACGTTGTTCAGGTCGAGCGTCATTTGGGCGCCGTCCTTGGCCCGGCTCAGCGCCGGCAGCAGCAAGGCTGCCAGAATCGCGATGATGGCGATGACGACGAGCAATTCAATCAAGGTGAACCCTGTTCTTTTGGCGGATTGGCCGAAGAGAATTCGTTCCAATGATTTCATATCAGCTCAATGGTTGAATGGCATTGGTTGCTGTGCGAACAAAGTCAATCTAGGCGAAACCAGTCTCTGGTCAACCGACAATTTGCACGGGCATTCAAACGCACACTCGCGTCAGGTCTCCGGACGATGGCAGGACTGAGCCAGGCGAAATCGGACAAAGGAGCACCTCAGGTATGCAGCGCTCGTTGCACTTCGGCCCACATCTGGTCGAGCGGCTGGGTTTTGTTCAAGTAACCGGCGGCCCCTCTTTGCCGCGCCTCCTGCAGTGTCTTTTCGTCCAGACCGATGCCGGAAAAAAGAATAATGGGGAGGTCAGGACGGCCTTTTTTGATCGGTTCCAACAGGTCCAGGCCGCTGGCCTTTTCGCCGAGGTTGATGTCAAGAATCACCAGCTGAATCGGCAGTTCGTTCACCAATCGCAAGGCGTCGGCCCCGGTGCTGGCAGTGCTCACCGTGCAGCCGCGGCGTTTGAAGTAGATCGACAGCAATTCACGCGTGGGAGCTTCGTCGTCCACCACCAGAATGTGCTCACTCATAGGTTCATATTTTTTCAACCTGCCGCCGAAAACACAAGCAGAACGCTCGCCGGCAAAGCACCTTTCGCAAGGCCATTTCTACCACTTGGTAAGCCAAAGTTTCCATGTGATCACGGTCCGAAGCCGGTACTCGAATCGACCGTGGCCCGCTGCTTTGGCGGTTGGCCAATGACCGAGTCGGCGTGCCCTGCCGCTCCCGCACCCGGCGCCGCGACAGGTCTGGGTGCTA
>QHOP01000089.1 GCA_003219345.1 Verrucomicrobiota bacterium | reverse complement strand
TCTTGCCTTCCTTTTCGACCCGGCCCTCGACCAATTTCACCAACAGGCTTTCGTCGCTTTTGCCGGGAACGATCACTGCGCCGCTTTCGCCGCCTTTCATCAGCAGTTCGTGCGATTCCATGATCAGCTTTCCTTCCGGCTCGGTCGATCCGTGGCAATCGAGGCAATACTCGGTGAAGATCGCGTCAATGGCGGAATAATCCGGCGGTCCGGCGGATCGGGCGGTGACGGCGAAAAGGAGGACGGTGGCGATCGCGAAGGCGACGCGCGTAGAGCAATGGGTTCTTGCGCTCCCCGGAGTTTTTGCACGACGAATCATACCCCGGGCAGCCTGGCAGTTTGACTGTCGCGGCCCAAGTGGACGAAGGCTTCCGCCGACCCGACACCGGCCTCGCGACCGCGCCAGTTCGCAATGACTTCGTGGTGCTGACGCCAGATGCCTTTGCCGTCCTGGCTGACGTGGGCGAACAAAGCGGACTTCTTCTTTTCGACCAGGGACGAGATGTCCACGTAGGTGTTGGGCAGAAAACCCTCCGTCTGGCTGCCGCTGTTGACTTCGAAGAAGTAGAGTTGCGGTTTACGCAGGGCCATCCAGGCGCGGATCGTCAGGAAGCTCGCCACCTGATGGTCCATGTGCGTGTCGATCGGCCAATGGGTGAACAGCACGTCCGGGTTTTCGGCAGTCAGGAGTTTTGTCATCGCGTCCACGTGCGTCTTGTTCAACTCGGTGGCGCCGTCAATCTGGCCGAAGAAAACCGGCTTCGCGCCCATGATTTTGCAGGCGGCTTCGCACTCGGCCGACCGAATCCTGGCGGCTTCATCCAGCGATTTGCCGGAGATGCCGCGCTCGCCGCGCGTGAGATAAATGACGGTCAGCGCATGGCCGAGTTCCGCGTAACGCGTCAACGTTCCGGCGCAACCCGACTCGGGGTCGTCCGGATGCCCGCCCACACAAACGACCTTGAGCTTGCGCGCAGCGCCAGACTCGCCTTCGGCTGCCGCGAGCGGTAGTGCGTTTGCGGCGAGCAACGCTGGCCCAGCGACGGCCAAGGAATGTTTCACAAACCTGCGGCGTGTGAGGTGTTGATTTTGCATCGGGCTCTGGTTTCGAAAGCATAGTTGAAGTTCGTTGGGCACTTGATGCCGCGCCTCGTCGGCGGGCCTCCGGCCTGGCTAAGCCGTACGTAAGCCAGTGGAGTCAGACGCTCGCCCTCACCCCGGCCCTCTCCCCCAGGGAGAGGGAGAAGCGCGCGAGAACTTCGGAATAACTCAGCTCTTGGTGATCCTTCCGTGCGCGGGGAAAGTGAATCCCCTCTCCTGGGGGAGAGGGTCAGGGTGAGGGCGAGCGTTTTCCTCATTGAATCGTTACGGCCAAGTCGCATTTTTTTTAAGGGGCCAAGGTGAGCGATTGCATAGCGCGTGTAGGTCGGGCTTTGCTAATGATTAAACAAAAACTCTTTGCTGCTGAGCAGCGCCCAATACATGTCCTCGATCAACGGACGCTGTTCGCCTTCTTTGGCTTCATTCAGCATCTGGAGAATCTTTTTCTTCTCCGCCGTCGTTGGGAAACGCGATAAGGAACTCAAGTAGGCTTCCTCGACCATTTTTTCCGGCGGTGTTTTGTCGACGAGAAGTTTGGCAATCTGATTGTCTTTGGCCATAAGCTTCTCGTTGAGCGTGTCGCCGTTGGCGATGTGCAGCATTTGCGCGACGTTCGGTTCGGCGGTGCGTTCGCATTCGCAGGTCTTCTCGCGGTCGGGCCGGCCAAAGGTTTTCAGGAAATAGGAGGCGATCTTCGTGTCGGGAAGCTGGATGGCGCGGAAGCCGAGCGGGTATTTCTCGCCGAGGCCGCGGTTCTCGTTGCGCAGATCGGTCCGGAACTCGGTCGGCACGCCGGTGACCTGCGAGTAGGCATCGAGCAGCACTTCGGCCATGAGCCGGCGTGGATAGTAACGGGCGAAGAAGCGCGAGTCCGATGCGTTCCCCGGCAGCGGCGCGCTGCTGCGTTGATAAGTCTCGGATTGGAGAATGGCGCGCATGAGCGCTTTGAGGTCGAACTTTTGATCGGCCAGATACTTCGCGGCGGCAGAAAGAAGCTTTTCGTTGCTGGCCGGATTGGTCGCGCGCAGGTCATCTACCGGGTCCGCGATTCCAACGCCGAAGAAATTTGCCCAGATGCGATTCACAATTGAGCGGCTGAAGTAGGGATTATCGGGCGACGTGAGCCAGTCGGCCAGAGCTTCGCGACGATCCTGCGGGTCGTCAAATGGAAGCGGATTGCCGTCGAGCGGAGCGGGCGGTTGCCGTTTGCCGGTCAGCGGCTGGACGACGTCGCCGCTGTTCGAAACGAAAATAACGTCTTCGCCATCGTTCGCTCCGGTTTTGGCGCGGACGCGGGCGAACAGGTTGGCGAATTCGTAGTACTGTTTGTTGGTCCATTTCTCCATCGGATGGTTGTGGCATTTGGCGCAGTTGACGGCCATGCCGAGGAACGCCTGGGTCGTCGTCTCGGCCATCAGGCGCGGGTCTTCGTGCAGGACATAAAAATTACCGGCGCCGTTTTCGAGCGTGCTGCCTTGCGCGGTGAGGATTTTCCGGACGAAGACATCCCAGGGCGTGTTGGCGGCGACGTTGTTCCGAATCCAGTTGTAATACGCCCACATGGCGGGGGTTTTCAGCTTCTTGCTTTGGACCAGCAACAGGTCGGACCATTTGTAAGTCCAGTAATCAACGAACTCCGGGCGTTGCAGCAGCGATTCGATGAGCTTGTCGCGCTTCTGTAGCCGCCGAGGTGAGGAGGCGGATTCATTGTCCGGTGGTTTGTTCCCCCTCCTTGCGTCGGGGGCTACGCCCTCGGCCAGGAACGCGCGGATTTCGTCGGCAGTCGGCAAGGTGCCGAGGGTGTCGAGAAAGGCGCGCCGGATAAATTCCTCGTCGCTGCAACGCGGCGACGGCGGCAAATTGAGCGTTTGCAGTTTCTCGAGCACGACTTCGTCAATGAAGTTGCGGCGCGGCGCACGGGCAAAGACGGACGGGGCGATCGTGTTGGTGTAAGGCACCGTGATGGTGCCGATCGCGATGCGGCTCAGATACCAGGCAGTAATGGCGCCTTCGCCGTTGCCGACGACCTGCACCTTGCCGTCATCATCGACCTGTGTGACGGAGGCGTTGGCTGCGGTGTATTTTGCCCAGCGCGTCACGTCTTCCGTGCGACCGTCGCTGAAGTGGGCGCGCACGAGGAGTTGTTGATTGGCTCCCGGTTTGAGGACGGCGTGCTCCGGCAGAATCTGAAGTTGATCGATGCGCGGGTCGTCCGGCGTCGGTCCGGGTGTGCCGGCGGCGATCCATTCAGAGAGGACTTTGTATTCAAGCGAATCGACGTCGAACCGTTTGCCACCTTTGTGTGGAACGGCGGTGGTCGGTTTCAACAACAACAGACTGCGGCCCGGATCGGCGGGCACAATCCGGCGCCCGAGCGCGTTGCGGGTGATCGCGAGGAAGTCGCCTTCATCATCGTAGCCGCGGAGTGAAAGTTTGAAACCGTTCTGGCCGGCGGCGGCGCCGTGGCACGCGCCGGAGCTGCAGCCCATTTTTGCGAGCACCGGCTGGACGTGATTGCGGAAGGTGATATTGGTGGCCGCGAGCGGAGTGGCGGTTGATTCGGCCGTCCTGCCGGAAAGAGCAAGAAGGAGGCTGCCCACGAAACAGGCCAAATGACGCGAAAAGCTCATAACGTGAAAGAATCGGCGATCGCGTAGCTGTCTTCTTTGCAGATCAGGTCGGACACAGTGGGTGTGTGTTTTTAGCGTCCTTTAGCGTGTTTCACGGGTCTTCAAAACAATTCCTTGATCGGTTGCGTGCCGTAGTTCACGAGCGGGAAGGGACGTCCGTTCGGACCAGGCAACTCGGTGGTCAGGTCAAGGCCGAGGCTGTGGTAGATGGTGGCCACCACCTCCGCAGGAGAAACGGGACGCTCGACCGGATAAGCGCCGATCTCATCGCTCTTGCCGACGACGCGGCCCCCTTTCACGCCGCCACCGGCGAAATAGACCGTCCAGCATTGCGGCCAATGATCGCGCCCGCCGGCCGGATTGATCTTCGGCGTGCGACCGAACTCGGCGAGGTTGCAGACCAGCGTGTTGTCGAGCATGCCGCGCTGGGCGAGGTCTTCAATCAAAGCGCTGTAACCCTCATCGTACATCGGCGCGACGATCTCCTTCATGCCCTGGATCGACGTGAACGGTTTGGAGCCGTGAATGTCCCAGGTGATTTCATCGAAGACGGTGATGAAGGTGTTGATCGTGACGAACCGCACGCCGGCTTCAATCAAACGCCGCGCGAGCAGGCAACATTGCCCAAACCGGGTCAGCCCGTAGCGCTCGCGGACTCTTTCCGGCTCGTTCGTCAGGTCGAATGCTTCGCGCGCTTTCGCGCTCGTCATGAGCCGGTACGCCGAGGCAAAACTGGAAGCCATCAATTGGGCGTTCGGACTGGCCTCAAAGTTTCTGACCGTTTGATCCACGAGGTCTCGCAATTCCTTCCGACGTTGCAATCGCACCTCGCCGATTTCGGCCGGCGGCAGCAAGTCGGGCACCTTGAAATCCTTCTTCGAAGGGTCGGCGTTGAGCACGAATGGGTCAAACCCTTTGCCGAGGAAACCGGCGTCCTGGCCGTGCGGGAGGTTGCCGCCGGTTGGTCCCATCGGTTCGGGCAAAATAACGTGAGCGGGCAGTTCGTTGCGGCGGCCTTTGAGATACTCGAGCGCACAACCGGCGTGCGGCGTGTTGACTCCGCCCGTAAAGAGCCGTCCGGTTTGCATCATTTGATGACCGGTGTCGTGCACCGCCGCGGCGGTGTGATAACAGGTGCGGACCAGCGAGAACTTGTCCACGATCTTCGCGTGCAGCGGGAAAATCTCGGAGATCCGGACGTCGGGGTTATTGGTCCGGATCGGCTTGAACGGCCCGCGGATTTCGCGCGGCGCGTCCGGTTTCATGTCCCAGGTGTCCAATTGGCTTGGCGCGCCCAGATTGAAGATCAGGATCACCGATTTCTGGTCATTCCCCTGGGCGACGGCGCCCTGGGCCTGAAGCGCTGTGAGGTCGGAGAGCGTGAAGCCGAGGGCGCCCAGCATGCCGACCTGCAGGAAGTCGCGCCGCGTGATGCCATCACAGGTGGTAATGGAGCCTTTGCCGGAGACTTTTAGCATAATTCAAGATTTTCTATGAAACGGGGTCCGCGCGGATTAAACTAAGTCTTTGCCGGGTCGCCGACAATAGACAAAATCACCAAAAAATACGGCATGGCCCTCTGCGGCGTGCAACTCGAAGATTGGCGGACCGCACTGGCCGCGGCCGAGAGGGCGTTAGAAATTCAGCCCACAGCCGAGTCCAACCTGGAGATTGTCCGACTCGCAAAGATCAAATTGAGTGGAGAATAACGATTAAAATGTTGATGAAGCTAATGGACCCCGTATGCTGCACTGATCGAAGCCGCGCAGCAAATGTTTGGGAAACGCCCAAGAGCCGGCGATGAAAACAATGAAAATCCATTCAACTGGCACCACCCTGGCCAAGGAATGCCGGGAAGGACATACCCGATTGGACTGGCTAAAGCCACTGGCAAGACTCTCAGCTCTTGTTTGTGTTGTGGTCGTTCCACTCGCAGGTTGCAGGACGGAAACGCGGCTTTATGATACAGAGTTGGTTCCTTACAGGTCGGCTAAGCTCAGAGAAGGCGACGTGTTATCGATCTCTTTTCCGGGTTCACCCAATCTCAACGTAACTGCCCAACCCATTCGTCGCGACGGCACAATAAGTCTGCCGTTGGTCAACGAGGTGGCTGCAGCAGGGAAAACGCCAGCGGAGTTGGAAAAAGAACTGCTCAAGCTCTACGAAAAAGAGCTTTCGTCGAAACAGATTTCCGTAACGGTGCAATCGTCTGCTTATCCGGTCTTTGTGACCGGATCTGTGGTGCGTCCCGGAAAGATTCAGGTTGATCGGCCCATTACAGATCTCGAGGCGATTATGGAGGCGGGAGGATTCGATCCGGTCAAAGCCAATATGCGAAGCGTGGTTGTCCTCCGGTACGAAGACGGTCAACTGAAGCACTACATCCGGAACCTCAAACGCGTACTCGAAGGAAAGAGCAGCCTGCTTCTTCCCCTGAGACCTTCCGACATCGTGTACGTGCCCGAAAAGACCTTCTGAGTTCAGGCGACGATGCGGTTGGTAGTTGAACCAACGTTCGGAGAATCTCCAGAGGGCAAGCAACCAACCGGGAGGGCTGCCACAACTATTGGCAAGCGTTATTGTTATAAAAAATCTATCCCTTCCATTAAGCCACAAATCGAACTTTGAAGTGCAAGTGCATTGCATAATCAATTCAAACCTGTGTTCAATGAGTCGAATGAGGTGAAAGAGGATCGCATTTGTAGCTGAGAATCAAGGAGTTGATAATCTTATTCAGGGCTGGTACGGAAGGAGCTAAAGGGGTGTGCAGAGTTTTTGCCGAAGAGCGTTTCAAGCATCCTCGTGAAAGACATTTTGGAATTTGTTTGGGAAGAAAATATGGCCACAGTGCGTTCCCGCGCGATGCCGAATTGGAAGCGTGCCTTAGACCTCGCGTGTCTTTTATTCGCCTTTCCAGTACTGGTGCCACTGGTTTTAATCATTGTATTTTGGATTAAACTTTTATCGCAAGGGCCGGTTCTTTTCCGCCAGGAGCGCGTGGGCTACCGCGGGAGCCGCTTCACCTGTTTGAAATTCCGATCGATGAAGGCCGACGCAGACAACAACGTTCACAAAAACTATCTCAAAGAGCTGATTCACTCGGAACAGCCCATGACGAAGATTGATGCCAAAGGCGATTCCCGCTTGATCCCACTGGGCGCGCTCCTGCGTTCCACGGGTCTGGATGAACTGCCCCAGCTCCTGAACGTTTTGCGTGGGGAGATGAGCGTTGTGGGGCCCAGACCGTGCATTCCATACGAATACGAGCATTATCTTCCGTGGCAAAAGGAGAGGTTGGACACGCTGCCGGGACTCACGGGCCTGTGGCAGGTGAGCGGCAAAAACAAAACGACGTTTAACGAGATGATCAAGCTCGACATTGCGTACGTGAAGAACAAGTCGTTGTGGCTGGATATCAGGATCATCTTAAAGACGATTCCCGCTCTGATTCTACAAGTTTGTGAAACTCGAGCGAGTCGAAGGACACGGTTGCTGACTCAACAAGAACGTACTCTCAAGGGCATATGAAAAATCAAACAGGCGTCGGAGTTGTCGGGTGTGGGTATTGGGGGCCCAATCTAATCCGGAATTTTCGTCAGCTCCCCGATTGCACCCTGAAGCTGATGTGTGACACCAGCGAACAACGGCTGGCCCACCTGAAGTCACTGTATCCAGAGGTGGAGGGGCACAAGGATTTCGGCCATCTGCTCAATGGGGCGGAACTCGACGCTGTGATCATCGCGACGCCGGTCAGATTCCATTACGCGATGGCAAAAGCCAGTCTGCTGGCGGGCAAACACACGTTAATTGAAAAACCAATGGCGTCCTCAGCCGAAGAGTGCGAGGAGCTGATCCAAATTGCGCAGGAAAAGGGGCTGGTTTTGATGGTAGGACATACGTTTCTCTATTCGCCCGCTGTCAAAAAGATCAAAGAAATCGTGGATCGCGGTGACATCGGTGATATTCGGTACATCAGTTCGCGCCGCCTGAACCTGGGGCTCTTTCAGAAGGATATCAACGTGGCTTGGGACCTGGCGCCGCACGATATCTCCATCATTCTTCACGTCCTGGAGGAACTTCCGGTCAGCGTAAATTGTCGCGGGGAGGCCCATATCACGCCGGGAGTCGAAGACTTGACGAACATTCATCTCACGTTTCGGAAACATCGTTCGGCGCTGATTCAGAGCAGCTGGCTGGATCCGCGGAAAGTGCGGGAGATGACCATTGTCGGTTCAAAACGGATGATCGTTTACGACGATGTCGCTCCATTGGAGAAGATTAAAATATTCGATGTGCGCGTTGAAGTTCCGCCACACTACGACAGCTTTGCCGAGTTCCAGTATTCGTATCATTACGGCGACTTGTACGTGCCGTACCTCAAGCAGGAAGAACCGCTTAAAGTGGAATGCCAGCATTTCCTGGACTGTATCCGCCACGGCAAAACGCCGCTGACCAACGGCCGGAGAGGCCTGGAACTGGTTGAGATACTGGAAGCGGCGTCCTCGTCTTTGAAACGCAACGGTGCCGCCGTTGAAATCTCCGAGACCCGCAACGGGACCTCTCTCACAAACGCGCCCCGGGAGCGAACGGTGCGTAAGTCGGAATTGGTCTGTGCATGAGGCGGCCCACGAAACCTGTCAGGCAGCTCTTCCAGCGAATCGCAGCGGATGTAAAGTTGGGCAAGGGCGTGCGTATTTATGACTTCACCAATCTGTACGGCTGCGAGGTTGGCGACGACGTCAGGATCGGCACGTTCGTCGAAATTCAGAAGGGCGCGAAAGTCGGGAATCGCTGCAAGATTTCCAGTCACAGTTTTATTTGCGAAGGAGTGACGCTGGAGGATGAAGTATTCGTTGGGCATAACGTGACGTTCATCAACGACCTTTATCCACGCTCGACCAATGCAGACGGGCAGTTAAAGACTGAAGCGGACTGGGAATGCATTACGACACTCGTTAAGAAGGGGGCTTCAATTGGTTCGAGTGCGACCTTGCTTTGCGGTATAACTGTGGGAGAATACGCGATCGTCGGAGCCGGTAGTGTGGTTACGAAAGACGTGCCGCCGTACAGCGTAGTGGCTGGCAACCCTGCGAAGGTATTTAAGATGCTTCCGAGAAAGAATTGATATGCAGGTACCCTTCGGAAATTTTGTACTGGCATCGGTCTTGAAGCCCGGGTCAATCGTTAACTGCAAACGCCAACGTGCCGGATGAACACAGAAGAAACCATCATGAATGACGAATTCCGACAGGCTCAGCCGTCTGGCATGGATATAGGAGACGTTTACTATATCGTGTTTCGGCATAAGTGGAAGATAGGTGTTTTTTTCGTGGCCGGAGTATTGGCTGCGGCGTATTTGTATTTCCTCAAGCCGCCGGTTTACCAGTCGAAAGCGAAACTGCTCGTTCGTTATGTGTTGGAGAGAGAAGGCAAGTCTTTGAGTCCGTCCGCTCCGAATTCTGAGATCAAGACTCCTGATTCGGCCGGCGCCAACATCATCAATGCAGAGATGGAAATCCTGAACAGCTTTGACCTGGCCGCTCAGGTGGCTGACCTGATTGGTCCCGAAAAGATACTGGCAAAAGTCGGCGGCGGAACCGATCGAAGCGAGGCGGCGGCTCTCATCGAGCACAACCTGGTGACCGAGGCGCCTGGGAAAAGCAGCGTTATCACGGTGGTGTTTGCGCATCCGGACCCGGAACTCGTTCAGCCTGTTCTAAGACAAATCATCACGAATTACCTCGATCAGCACTTCAAAATCCATCGGGCTCCGGGCGTCTTTGACGATTTTCTGGCGAAGAAGGCCGAGGAGCTTCGTCTCGACCTTAAAGAAACTGAAGACAAGTTGATCGAACTGAAGAAGCAAGCCGGTGTCGTATCGGTCGAGGATACAAAGAGGGCGTATGCCGATCAGATTTCCAAAATCAGCCTGGAACTCGTCAGCGCGGAGGCGGAACGCGCCGCACAACAGGCAGCACTGGAGGAGCCTAAACAACCGGCGCTGCTGAATTCGTTCTCAAATCCGGTTGTAACGGAACAAAAAGTTTCGCTGGAAAAGGTCGAGGAGTACAAGAATCTATCCTTGCGATTGGACTCTTTTCGTAAAAGGGAAAATGACTATCTAACCGTGGGTGGTTACGCCGAAACGAGTACTCCTGTGAAAAGCGTTCGGGAGCAAATCACCGGTCTCGAATCGCAAAAGAGGAAACTCGAGGAGGCGTACCCGCAATTGACGAAACTCATTTTGCCGCCTGGAAACGGCGCGAGCCAAAGTGCCCCGAGCGGACAAATCATTGACTCAACTTTCGAAGCGTCCCGGAAGGTGGCGGGTCTGGAGGCGAAGATCAGGTTCTTGACTCGCCAGTTGAAAGAGATCCGTAACGAAGCCGCCAAAGTTGATGCGGCCGAGCCCGAAATAACGCGGCTGCAAAGGCAGAAGGAATTGCTGGAAGCCAACTATCATTACTATCAAACGAGTTTACAACAGTCGCAAGCGGACGAGACTCTCGGCGCCGGGAAATTTTCCAACATCGGTGTCGTGCAGGAGCCGTGTCCTCCGGCCAAAGACACCAAAACGACAGGTAAGTTCGCCGCAATCGCCTTGGCCTTCGGATTGTTCGGCGGCATCGGGCTGGCGTTCTTTATCGAGCTCGTTCTGGACCGCTCGGTCAGACGTCCGGAAGAGATAAGAAAGAGATTGCATCTGCCCCTGTTTCTGGCGATCCCCCATTTGTCGCGGAACGGGCGCGCGTCGCTACCTGGCCGTCGCAATGACGTTGGCCCGGCAGCCGGGCAAGAGCGACCGGAGAACCAGACGGGATCGGGGGCTGCCGCGCAACCGACGAAGACCCTCGGCCAACAAATCACGGGGGAGGTCGCGCATTGGGAGACTCGACATGGATTACGGGCTTATTACGAAGCGTTGCGCGATCGCCTCATCACGCATTTTGAAATCAACAACATGACCCATAAGCCGAAACTCGTCGCGGTTACCAGTTGTTCGAGGGGCGCTGGGGTGACCTCCGCAGCGACCGGCCTGGCGGCGACACTTTCGGAAACCGGCGACGGGAATGTTCTTTTGGTCGATATGAACTTCGGGCAGGGCGCGGCCCATCCCTTTTACAAAGGCAAATCGGCTTGCGCCCTCTCCGAGGTCCTCGAAAGCGGAAAAAGGAACCCTGCCCTGATCAGCGAGAATCTATACCTGGCATCATTAAATGGAACGGCCGGAAAACTTCCCCGTGTTTTCTCGAATCGATTCACGAACCTGATACCGAAACTGAAGATGAGCGATTACGACTATGTCATTTTTGATATGCCCGCCATCAGTCAAACCAGCATTACGCTGAGAGTTGCGGCCTTTATGGATCTGGTCTTGCTAGTGATTGAATCGGGGAAAACAAATCGCGACGTCGTCGAACAGGCCAATTCGATACTTGCGGAATCGCATGTCGGCGCGAAGGCCGTGTTAAACAAATACCGACGTTACGTGCCGCACTGTCTGCAACAGGAGCTGTGAATAGAGACTCTCGCTTGCAACCCCTCTTCTTTGACGGTGGCTTTGACTCTGGTGACAGGACCTGGCCACAATCGTGTGCCCTTCTGCGGAGCATGGATCCAGGCGCGAATGTGCGCCCGGAAGTATTCCCAAGCATCAAGACGTTGTCATCAGCCCGCGCGCTTGCTGGAGCCCGATGCAGTCGTAAAGCCGGCTCTTCGAGCAATGCCCCTGTGTTTTTTGTCGATCCAGCCGATCCGAGGGCAATCTGCCGGGAGTCGCGCCGCAAGGAGATGAGCGCGCGCACCATTCGTTCCTGAACGTGCCGTTGGGGGCTGAAAATCAGGCCTGGGCGGACCGCCCGGCTTGCTCCTGGTGAATGGGTTGCTTTGAAAGGCCGGTGCGCAATTTCTCGCGTCCCGGCCGGAAAAAAATGAAGAGTGATAACTCACTCATGCACAAGTCAATCGCGACGAGCGCGAATTGACGAGGACGAAGTCTGCTCGCATTCCGGGGAGCGGCTCCGTGGCGTTTTGGAAGAGGCTGGCGGCGGCGGGAAATGGATTCCGACTCTCGTAAAGACGAGGGCTTCAGTTGGTCTCAGACGAGAAATAAATAATATGAAGGTACCGCTTTTAGATCTAAGGGCACATCACGAGCCGATGCGCGAGGAACTGCTCGCGGCCATTCGCGAGGTCATTGACAGCAGCGCGTTCGCCAGCGGTCCTTTCGTGGCAAAATTTGAGGAGGACTTCGCTGCGTTTTGCGGGGCTTCGTATGCCATTGGGGTGGGCAACGGCACGGATGCGCTTTGGTTGAGTCTGCTGGCACGCGGGATCGGCGCCGGGGATGAAGTGATCACCGCTCCGATGACCTTCATGGCTACGGCGGAGGCGATCAGCTTCTGCGGCGCGAAACCGGTATTTGTCGATCTTGACGAACGAACCTACACGTTGGACCCGAACCTACTGGAACGCGCCATTACGCGTCGCACGAAGGCGATTATACCGGTCCATTTATTTGGCCAGGCGGCGGACATGGATCCGATTCTTGAAATTGCGCGACGGCACGGATTACCTGTGATCGAGGACGCATGCCAGGCGCATGGCGCCGAATATAAAGGCCGGAAGGCGGGCTCGCTTGGGATCTGCGGTTGCTTCAGCTTTTACCCCGGCAAGAATCTGGGCGCCTTCGGGGAGGCCGGCGCGGTTGTCACGAACAGTGAGGAGTTGAAGAATAAAATCCAAATGCTGCGCGATCATGGGCAGGAAAAGAAATACCATCACGTTTTGATTGGCTGGAATGCCCGGATGGACGGGATTCAAGGAGCGGTGCTCCGCGTGAAGCTGAGGTATTTGTCGAAGGCAAACGATGCCCGACGCGCCCACGCCCGATCCTACAGCCAACAGCTCGCCGACTTTGAAGACTTGATCACGCCCGTCGAGGCGGGCTACGCGCGTCACGTTTACCATGTTTATACCGTTCGCTGCCGCACCCGCGACCGGATTTTGCAGGCGATGGCCAGGCGGGGAATCGCGTGCGGGATCCATTATCCCGTTCCGGTGCATCTTCAGGAGGCATACCGCTTCCTGGGATACACCAAAGGGTCGTTTCCAGTTGCGGAACGCTGCGCGGAGGAATTTCTGTCTCTGCCCATGTATCCAGAGTTGACAGCGGAACAGATTGGATTTGTCGCGGACGAGTTGAAGACCCTGTTGCGCTCCTGCAAAAGGACCACCTATGAGCAAGTTACCTGAGGCTGACTTTGGCTCTTCGAGGCCTGCCGAGGAGTCAAGGGTGCCGGCTCCGAAGGGACGCTTTCAGGAGTTAAATCCATTGGAAAGACCTGGGTCCCTCATTACTTCGGCGTTCTGGAGGGGGAACGGCTCTCGGCATTGTTGCCGTTGATGGAAGTGAACAGCCTTTGGACCGGCAGGCGCGGTGTTTCGCTTCCGTTCACCGATGAATGTCCATGCTTGTCCGATGGTTCGATCGCCGGGCGGGAAATCTTCCAGGAGGCAATTGGTCTGGGGCGGAAGCGGAAGTGGAAGTACTTCGAATGGAGTGGGATCAAAGGTCTTTCGGAAACAAACCCGCCCTCTGTTTCGTTTTTCGGGCATGTGCTGTCGGTCTCGGATCGTGAGGAAGAAATCTTCGCGCGGTTCGACAGCCGGGTTCGAGGGCCCATTCGAAAGGCCGAAAGAGCGAAGGTTCAGGTTGAGATTTCCCAATCCTTCGACTCCTTGCTGACTTTTTATTCACTGCACTGCAAGACGCGCAGGAAGCACGGGCTGCCTCCGCAATCGCTCTCGTTCTTTCGGAGCATTTTTCGACATGTGCTGTCCAAAGGGATGGGCTTTGTCATCGTGGCGAACTATCAGGACAAACCTATTGCCGCGGCGGTGTTCTTTCATTTTAATGGAAAAGCCATCTACAAGTTCAGCGCCTCCGATTCGGCTTTTCAACATCTGTGCGGCAACAACTTAATCCTGTGGGAAGCGATCAAATGGTATTCAGCCAGAGGCTATGCCTCTCTGCATTTTGGAAGAACTTCGATCGCAAACGAGGGCCTGCGGCGGTTCAAGTTGGGGTTTGGAACGGACGAGTACAAGATCAACTTTTTTAAGTATGATTTGGGCAGAGAGAGTTTTGTGCCGGATCGCGACAGAGCCTTCGGCTGGTTCAATGGAGTGTTTCGTTTGATGCCAATCCCATTGTTACGCCTCATCGGCAAGCTGTTGTACAGGCATCTGTCTTGTTTGGGCATCGGACTTGACACCTGGATCAATCTTGAAGCCTGGGTCAATCTTTAACTCCAAAACCTCAACGTCGCCCCAGATGAATTCAGAAGAAACCATGGCGATGAGCGTGAATTGACGGGGGCGAAGTGTGCTTTGGTGTCTATGTGGATGAGACGCATTTACTATTTTCTTAAGCCGCTTTTGCCTTGGTCACTTCGTATTGCGCTGAGGCGAGTGAGAGCCCGGAGACTGAAGCCGCGGTTCGCGAATACGTGGCCAATCAGTCAGACTGCGGCGCAGTCCCCACAGGATTGGCCGGGATGGCCTGGAGGAAAACAGTTTGCCTTGGTACTCACCCACGATGTGGAAGGTCAAAGAGGATTGGATCGTTGTCGGCAGCTCATGGAATTGGAGATGCAATTGGGTTTTCGCTCTTCGTTCAATTTTATTCCGGAAGGCGATTACGCGACTTCGAAGGAATTGCGCGAGGAACTCACTCGCAACGGCTTTGAAGTGGCCGTCCACGATTTGCACCATGACGGCAAGCTCTACCGCAGCCGCAAGGATTTCATCGCGAAGGCCGCTCGCATAAACCAATACCTTAGAGACTGGGGCGCGGTCGGATTCCGTTCGGGCTTCATGCTCCGTAATCTGGCATGGCTGCATGATCTTGATGTCCAATACGACGCCTCGACTTTCGACACCGATCCTTTCGAGCCCCAGCCCGATGGTGTGGGCACGATCTTCCCATTCTGGGTCCCCCGTCCGAGGGAGGAGGGGCGGGGTGCGAGACTGGAACGCAGAGTACGGAGCGCGGAGTGCGGAACCGCCGGCCCGCAATGCTCGGCCTCCAACGGTTCAGAGGGAGGCTACGTCGAGCTTCCCTACACGCTACCCCAGGACTTGACGCTTTTCGTGATCCTGGGTGAGCGGACACCGGATATCTGGTTTCAGAAGCTCGACTGGATAGCGAAGCACGGTGGCATGGCGCTGCTCGACGTGCATCCGGACTATATGCGGTTTAACAGCGAGTCATCCTCCGCGCGCACTTTCCCCGCCGATTTTTACGCCCAGTTTCTGGGATATGCCCGCCAGAGATATGGCGATTCCTTTTGGCACCCACTGCCGAAGGAGCTCGCTGCCTTTGCTGCCCCACTCAAGCTGCCGGTTCGCGGGAAGCAGAAGCCGAAGATCTGGATAGATCTTGACAATACGCCGCACGTCCCGTTCTTTGAACCGATCTTGGAGGAGCTGGAAAAGCGCGGCTTTCCGGTGCTGGTTACGGCTCGGGATGCCTTTCAGGTCTGCGACCTGGCGCGGAAAAAGAGGATCCCCCATATCAAGGTTGGCCGCCATTACGGCCGACATCGTCTGTTGAAGGCCACCGGATTAGCCTATCGCGCTTTGCAATTGGCGCGTATCGTCCTTCGTGAAAAGCCGGCTTTGGCGGTTTCTCACGGCGCCCGCGCCCAGATTTTGCTCAGCAACTGCCTGCGGATTCCCACACTCTTGATCGAGGACTACGAGTATGCCCAGTTCCCGCCGATGATGCGGCCCAGGTGGCTGATGGCTCCGTCGGTGATTCCCGACGCGATGCTTCTTCATAAGAACTGCAAAATTCTAAAATATCCAGGCATCAAAGAGGACGTCTATGCGTGGAAACTCAAACCGGACCCTGGCCTTTTGAAGGAGCTGGGGCTCTGCGAATCGGACGTAATCATAACCGTGAGACCGCCGGCGACGGAGGCACATTACCACAATCCCGAAAGCGAGAAGCTGTTTGAAGCCTTTATGGAACGCGGCCACGAAACACCGCAAGTGAAGATAGTCCTCTTGCCACGCAACAAAAAGCAGATTGAGTTCATCCGGCTGCGATGGCCCAAATGGTTCGACCACGGCAAGACGGTTATCCCCAAGGGGGCAGTCGATGGATTAAGTCTGATCTGGCTCTCGGATCTGGTAGTTAGCGGAGGGGGGACAATGAACCGCGAGGCAGCGGCATTGGGAGTGCCAGTGTACAGCATCTTTCGCGGCCACATTGGTGCGGTGGATAAGCAACTTGAGGCGGAAGGCCGTCTGGTGTTGGTCGAATCGGTCCAGGAGGTCCATCAGAAAATAATCCTGGAAAAACGAATGGTTAAATCCCTTGCTGAGGTCACGTCGAAACGGACGCTGCAACAGATCGTCGATACGATCCAGGAAATCGTGGAAAGCTGCTGCCGCAAGGGAAGCACAAACGGCTGAGACCACCTACTATCGCCACCGCATGTCGAGTTCCTTGCTTAAGTTTCTCATTGTCGCAGGCGCCAGGCCCAACTTCATGAAGGTCGCCCCGATCATCAAAGCGGCTCTTGCCCACAATGCCCAATCCCGGAATAGTGGAGTCCGCCTGGACTGGCGTCTGGTGCACACCGGACAGCACTATGATCAGAAAATGTCCGAAATATTTTTTGAGGAACTCGGCATTCCCACCCCGGATATCAATCTTGGTGTTGGGTCCGCTTCGCACGCCGTGCAGACGGC